>NZ_CP029608.1:4855678-5018856 GCF_003352185.1 Pseudomonas kribbensis | reverse complement strand
GTAAACCAACAGCGCGCCGCAGAATGCGCCGGCGATCTGGGAAAGAATGTAGAACGGCAGTTTGCGCTTTTCGAAGTCGGCGAAAATGCTCAGGGCGATACTGACGGCAGGGTTCAGGTGCGCACCGGAAACTCCGGCGGTGAGGTAGATCGCCATGCTCACGCCGACGCCCCAGATGATGCTGATTTCCCACAGGCCGAAACTCGCGCCCGCGACCTTGAGCGCGGCGACGCAGCCCGTACCGAAGAAAATCAGAAGTGCAGTACCCAGAAACTCGGCCAGGCATTGGCTCGAGAGCGATGGTTGCTGTAACGCAGTTGTCATTGAAAACCTCGGTTTTTGTTGTTGTCTGGCGCGTTTGCCGACAGGGCAAGGCGCGATTTTCGCCGGGGCAGGATCCCCATCCTGTTCCCGGTTTACTGCTGGGTGCTGCGGTGACGATAATTCTTACATTATTCAGATTCGAAAAAATATAGACAAGAAACAAAGCTGTCAAAGGTCGAAAGTGAACCATCGGTCACAAATAAACTATCAGTCAGGTGAATGATCCTGCGGGGCACCCGTTGGGCAATCCCACTGTCAGCCTGCAAGCCCCGGGAAACGTGGCGCGCAGTAGAGCCTTTTGCGTGGCGATGGCCTAGAATCCGGCGCAGGATTTTTTGCCACTGCCGAGCCTGGAGCTGCCATGACCCCTGCGTTGGACTTGTTGAAAAAAGTTCGTGCCGAACATCGCGTGCACAGTTACGAACATGACCCCAAGGCCGCGTCCTACGGCCTGGAGGCCGCGGAAAAACTGGGGCTGGAGCCGGCGCAGGTGTTCAAGACGCTGCTGGCGGCCAGTGAAAAAGGCGAATTGCTGGTGGCGGTGGTGCCGGTCGTCGGAAGTCTCGACCTCAAAGGGCTGGCCCACGCTGCCGGAGTGAAGAAAGTGGAAATGGCAGACCCGGCCGCCGCGCAACGTTCCACCGGTTACCTGTTGGGCGGAATCAGCCCGTTGGGGCAGAAAAAACGTCTGCGCACCTTTATCGATAATTCCGCCCAGGCTTTTGCGACCATTTATGTCAGTGCCGGTCGACGTGGCCTGGAAGTCGAATTGGCGCCCGCCGTTCTCGCCGAGCACACCCAGGCGAAGTTCGCCGACATTGGTCGCGCCTGAGTTCTGTATGAGAAAAATTGACCGGTTCTGTCACTGGCGATGAACAAGTCGTAGGGGCATGCTCTTTCGACTGACACAGGGAGAAGGTTATGCAGCTTGAGTTTCATCAGGTCGACGCGTTCAGTGATCGGCCGTTCAGTGGCAACCCGGCGATGGTCTATCGGCTCGACGCCTGGCTCGCGGACGATTTGATGCAGAAGATCGCCGCCGAGCACAACCTGGCGGAAACCGCGTTTCTGGTGCGCGAAGGCCAGGCCTGGCATATCCGCTGGTTCACGCCGACCACCGAGGTGCCGTTGTGCGGTCACGCGACGCTGGCCAGTGCCTATGTGTTGTACGAGATCTATAAGGAAACAGCCGAGCGTCTGGACTTCACCTGCAAGTCCGGTCCGTTGAGTGTCAGCCGCGAAGGTGGCCGGTTGTGGCTGGATTTCCCGGCCATCGAAGCGGTGGAGAAAGGCGTCACCGTGGAGATCGAGCGTGCGCTGAATGTCCAGGCAGTGGATGTTCTGAGTTCCAACGAGCTGTTCGTGGTGCTGGAGTCCGAGCAGGCGGTGCTCGATTGCACGCCGGACATGGTCGCTCTCGCCAAGCTTCCTTGGCTCGGCGCCATCGTCACGGCTCGGGGCAATCAGCATGATTTCGTCTCGCGCTACTTTGCTCCGGCCATCGGCATCAATGAAGACCCGGTGACCGGTTCGACCCATTGCAGCCTGATTCCGTACTGGTCCAAACGTTTGGGCAAATCCAGCCTCACTGCATGTCAGCGTTCGGCACGGGGCGGCGAGCTGTTCTGTCGGCTGGAAGGCGAGCGGGTGAAGATCGGCGGGAATGCGACGCTCGTTGCGAGCGGCACATTGATGCTGGGCTGAAGCAAAAAAAGGGAGCCATCAGGCTCCCTCTTCTTTATGCCGGTCAGTGGGCAGTGCTATACCGGCGAACACCGTTTTCCACGGCCGGAATCTGCGCGGCTGTGCTGCCGGACGCCTGGAACAGCACCAGATGTTCCGCCGCCACGCGAATCCCGACATCCGCACCAACCTGATGGTCTGCGTGGCTCGGGAAGATCGATTCCAGCTGCGCGCCGGTCGGCAGTTGCAGGCGATACAGGGTCGAAGCCCCGAGGAAGGTCTTGCCGACGATCCGTGCTTTCAACCCGCTGTCCGGGGCGTAAACAATGTCGTCCGGACGCAACAGCACATCCACCGCACCGCCGGTCGGCCAGGTGTAGGCGCGGTTGCCGCGTAGTTCGCCGAGTTCGGTGTGCACCGACTCCGGGCTGCCGAGCTGGCCGCGGATGAAGTAGCCCTGACCGATGAAACTGGCCACAAACGGCGTCGCCGGTTCGTGGTAGAGGTTGTACGGCGTATCCCACTGCTCGAGTCGGCCTTCCTTGAACACACCGACGTGATCGCTGACCGCGAAGGCTTCTTCCTGATCGTGAGTCACCAGAATCGCGCTGGTGCCACGGGCCTTGAGAATGTCGCGCACCTCATGGCTGAGCTTGCGTCGCAGTTCTCCGTCGAGGTTGGAGAACGGTTCGTCGAGCAGCAGCAGTTGCGGCTCCGGTGCCAGCGCGCGGGCGAGGGCGACACGTTGCTGCTGGCCACCGGACAATTCGTGGGGGAAGCGCTTGCCGAGATTCTTCAGGTTGACTAGTTCCAGTAACTCTTCGACGACGCGCTCCTTGTTCGGGTGCTTGCGAATGCCGAAGGCGATGTTGTCCGCGACGCTCAGGTGCGGGAACAGCGCGTAGTCCTGAAACACCATGCCGATCCGGCGTTTTTCCGGGGCGAGGGTGAAACCGGCGCTGGAGATGGTCTCACCACCCAGCTGGATTTCCCCTTCATGCACCGGTTCGAAACCGGCGATGGCGCGCAGGGTGGTGGTCTTGCCGCAGCCGGAGGAGCCGAGCAGGCAACCGATGTCACCGGCGTTGAGGTGCAGATTGAGGTTCTGCACCACACGTTGATCTTGATAGCCGCAAGCGAGGTTGCGCAGGTTCAGCAGTAATTCATGACTCATGCGTGGTGATATGCCGGTTCGACGAGGAACTCGAGCAGGGCCTTCTGTGCGTGGAGACGGTTTTCTGCCTGATCCCAGGCGACGGAGCGCGGGTCATCGAGCAGATCGAGGCTGATTTCCTCCCCGCGATGGGCGGGCAGGCAGTGCATGAATAGCACGTCCTCGGCGGCCAGGTCGAGCAGGGCGCGATTTACCTGGAACGGTGCGAACAGCTGCAGACGCTTGGCGGTTTCCTCTTCCTGGCCCATGGAGGTCCAGACGTCGGTGCTCACCAGATGCGCGCCGCGCACGGCGTCCTTCGGGTCGCGGACGATGGTCACGCGGTCACCGGCCCTGGCCACGAACTCGGGATTCGGCTCGTAGCCTTCCGGGCAAGCCACGCGCAACTGGAAGTCGAACTGGATCGCCGCTTCTATATAGCTGTTGCACATGTTGTTGCCGTCGCCGATCCAGGCCACGGTCTTGCCCTGGATCGAGCCACGGTGTTCGAGGAAGGTCTGCATGTCGGCCAGCAACTGGCACGGGTGCAGGTCATCGGACAGGCCGTTGATCACCGGCACGCGGGAGTTGGCGGCGAATTCGGTCAGGGTGCTGTGGGCAAAGGTACGGATCATCACCGCATCGAGCATGCTCGACATGACGATGGCGCAGTCGCCGATGGGTTCGCCACGGCCCAGCTGGGTGTCGCGCGGCGAAAGGAAGATCGCCTGGCCACCGAGCTGGATCATGCCGGCCTCGAAGGAGATCCGGGTGCGGGTCGAGGATTTCTCGAAGATCATCCCCAGGACGCGGTTTTTCAGAGGCTCGAACAGTACGCCGCGGTTACGCAGGTCCTTGAGCTCAACGCCTCGACGGATCACGCTGACCAGCTCTTCGGGCGTGCAATCCATCAGGGAGAGAAAGTGCCTTGCGCTCATCATTGACTACCTTTTTGCTACAAACCGCAGATGCTCAAAGCCTTGTTTATCGGAACAACGGGCGAGACCTGCGGCGTAAGCCGCACGGGGCGACGAAATAGGGGGAGGCGCGATATTGACACTAAATGTCGCGTTTTTCCAATAGGCTACGATTTTTGCGGATTGTGCGGGGGTGACGCGGTCACTCGAAGTGCCGGTTTTGAGCCGGATTCCAGACCTTTGTACACTGGCGCCGCCGGGCTTGGCAATCAGGCAGGGCGGGGATGGAGCAGGCCTGGTCGGTTTGCGACCGGTCGGCCATGGAATCGCTGGTCGGATGTCAGACCTGAAACATTTGCTAAAGCAAAGTGCTGGGTTATAAATAACTCACGAGCGACGCAGGAAGCCTCCGCATGGAATCGAAAGAAAAACTGTTAATGGAATTGCTGGGCCACACGGCACGCTCACTGACTCATCTGACCGCATCGGTCACCTCCCTGTCCTTCGAGCTGCTGCGCAGTGAAGACGAAGTGGTCAAGACCGCCGGCCGCCACATGATCGATCGCATGGCGACCATCAGCACCGGACTCGACGAACACTGGCGACTGATCGGCGAACTTACCGGCGTGCACGTCGCTCACGAACAGATCGAAACCATTCAGGAAATCCAGCTGGCCGCACCGCCCCAGTTGCCTTCCAGTTGATCTCGACGGTCTATCGGCACGCCTGATGGTCGTCGATTCACAAGACGAACGTCGCTGGCGCCGCTCGCGGCCACGCGCCATAGTTTTGTTCCCGCAGGCGTTATTGTCTGCCCAGAACAAGACAGAGACTGGCCATGACCAAGACTCTCCATCACCGTGCGTGCCACCTGTGCGAAGCCATCTGCGGTCTGAGCATCGAAACCACTGAAACCGACGGCCAGGTGCAGATCACCTCGATCAAGGGTGATGCATTGGATACCTTCAGTCGCGGGCACATCTGCCCCAAGGCCGTGGCGCTGCAAGACATCCAGAACGATCCGGATCGCCTGCGCCAGCCCATGCGCCGGGTTGGCAGTGAATGGTTGCCGATCGAGTGGAAGGAGGCCTTTGAGCTGGTGGCTGAAAAGCTGTCGGCGATTCAAGCGCGTCATGGGCAGAACTCGGTTGCCGTGTATCAGGGCAATCCGAGCGTGCACAACTACGGGCTGATGACCCACAGCAATTACTTTCTGGGGCTGCTGAAAACCCGCAATCGTTACTCGGCGACTTCTGTCGACCAACTGCCCCATCACCTGACCAGCTACTTGATGTACGGCCACGGTTTGCTGCTGCCGATCCCGGACATCGATCACACCGACTTCATGCTGATCCTGGGCGGCAACCCGCTGGCGTCCAACGGCAGCATCATGACCGTGCCGGATGTGGAAAAGCGCCTGAAGGCGATTCAGGCCCGGGGCGGCAAAGTGGTAGTGATCGATCCTCGTCGCAGCGAGACGGCGGCGATGGCCGATCAGCATCTGTTCGTGCGTCCGGGTGGCGATGCGGCATTGCTGTTTGGTGTGCTCAATACGCTGTTCAGCGAAGGCTTGACCTCGGACAGCCATCTGCCAGTGGACGGTCTCGACGATGTGCGCGCAGCGGTGGCGGCGTTCACGGCCGAAGCCATGAGCCCGTTGTGTGCCGTTCCCGCCGAACAGATCCGCCAATTGGCCCGGGACTTCGCCGCTGCGCCAAGCGCCGTCTGCTACGGCCGGATGGGCGTTTCCACCCAGGCCTTCGGTACGCTATGCCATTGGGTCGTGCAACTGATCAACCTGGTGACCGGCAATCTCGACCGGGTGGGCGGCGCTCTGTGCACCGAGCCGGCGGTAGATCTGGTGGCGTCGACATCGGGCGGGCATTTCAATAAATGGCAAAGCCGTGTCTCGGGGCGCCCGGAGTACGGCGGCGAGCTGCCGGTCTCGGCGCTGGCCGAAGAGATGCTCACCGAAGGTGAAGGGCAGATTCGCGCATTGATCACCGTCGCTGGCAACCCGGTGCTGTCCACGCCCAACGGCCGGCAACTGGAGCAGGCGCTGGACGGGCTGGAGTTCATGGTCAGCGTCGACCTGTACATCAACGAAACCACGCGCTATGCCGACCTGATTCTGCCGTCCACCTCGGCGCTGGAGAACGATCACTACGACACCACCTTCAATCTGTTCGCGGTGCGCAACGTCACCCGTTTCAACCGGGCGATCCTCGCCAAGCCCGAGGGCGCGTTGCATGACTGGGAAATCTTCGTCGGCCTGGCCAAGGCTTTTGCGGCGAAGACCGACAGGGAACTGAAGCCGACGATGCCGCCGGCGAAGATGATCGACATGGGACTGCGCATGGGTTTGTACGGCGATGCGTCCGAGAACAAATTGTCGCTGGCGACGCTGTTCGATCATCCCCACGGCGTTGATCTGGGGGCGCTGAAACCCAACCTGGCACCGCGATTGAAGACCGCCAATCAACGAGTCCAGGCGGCACCGCCGGAAATTCTTGCCGACCTGGCGCGTTTCTCTGCCATGCAGGCGCCGGCTGCCGGTGAACTGTTGATGATCGGTCGCCGTCATGTGCGCAGCAACAACTCATGGATGCACAACTATCATCGACTGGTGAAGGGCAAGCCGCGTCATCAGTTGTTGATGAACCCGGAGGATCTCGCCAGTCGCGGGCTCACTGATGGTCAGCTTGTACGGGTCAGTTCCAGGGTTGGCCAGATCGAGGTCGAGGTGCTCGGCAGTGCGGACATGATGCCGGGCGTGGTCAGCCTGCCCCACGGCTGGGGCCATGCCCGCCCGGGTGTGCAAATGGCGATTGCCAGCGGCCAGCCGGGTTCCAGCGCCAACGATCTGACCGATGAATGCCAGCTCGACGAGTTGTCGGGCAATGCGGCGCTCAACGGCGTGCCGGTGACGGTGGCGGCGGCTTGAGCATGTCTGTCGGGGAGACCGAGCAGCGCGCTCGGGATTCCGTTACAATGCGCCACCGTGCCGACCCATGAGTCGGAAAGTTCAGCCGAGGTGCTCCATGGATATCATCGAAACGATTAAAGAGCAGATTGCCAACAACACCATTCTGCTTTACATGAAAGGCTCGCCGAATGCCCCGCAGTGTGGCTTCTCCGCGAAAGCTGCGCAGGCCGTCATGGGCTGTGGCGAAAAGTTCGCCTACGTCGACATCCTGCAGAACCCGGAAATCCGTGCCAACCTGCCGAAGTACGCCAACTGGCCAACTTTCCCGCAGCTGTGGGTAGCCGGTGAACTGGTCGGCGGCAGCGACATCATGGCTGAAATGTTCGCCAATGGTGAGCTGCAGACTCTGGTCAAGGAAGCATCCGCCAAGGCTGCTGCGGCCAAGTCCGAAGCCTGATTGGTTTCAGCCCGGATTTCGGCGAGTCTGAAGTCCGGGCAATAAAAAGCCCCGCCTCTCGAAAGAGGGCGGGGCTTTTTAATGTCTCGCGTTCAGCGCTTGCTGATTACTCGTCGTCGCCCATCTGCGATTGCAGATAGTTCTCGAGACCGACTTTATCGATCAGGCCCAGTTGGGTTTCCAGCCAGTCGATGTGTTCTTCTTCGGATTCGAGAATGTCTTCAAGCAGTTCGCGGCTGCCGAAGTCGCCAACCGATTCGCAGTGAGCGATGGCAGCCTTCAGATCGGCGTGGCCGGTCTTCTCGATACGCAGGTCGCACTCCAGCATTTCCTTGGTGTGCTCGCCGATGTGCAGCTTGCCCAGGTCCTGCACGTTCGGCAGACCTTCGAGGAACAGGATGCGCTTGATCAGCTTGTCCGCGTGCTTCATCTCGTCGATGGATTCGTGATACTCGTGTTTGCCCAGCTTGTTCAGGCCCCAATCTTCATACATGCGCGCATGCAGGAAGTACTGATTGATCGCGACCAGCTCATTGGCAAGGATCTTGTTGAGATGCTGGATGACTGTTACGTCGCCTTTCATGATGGGAGTCCTGCCCTAAGTAGCGGTATATACGGCAGAGTTTGAGCTTGGTATTTATAAGTGTCAAACCTAAGTTATTGAATAATATATGAAAATTAATCGGAATAAGAATGTTTGTGTTCCGCGTCTAGTCGCTAAGCAATTGATTTGCAGGCATAAAAAAACCGGACATTAGTCCGGTTCTTCGAATTGGGTGCAATTACGCGGCAGTAAATTCTACAGGGTAGGGGATCGCGGCCTGGGCGGTTTGCAGCTTGGTCAGGGTTTCGCGTACCACTTCCTTCGCGAGGCAGGCACATTTGCCGCATTGGCTGGCTACGCCGGTGGCCTGACGGACTTCTTTATAGCTGCAGCAACCTTCATAGATCGCTTCGCGGATCTGTCCGTCGGTGACGCCAGTGCAGAGGCAAACATACATAAGTGAGAACCGTCGCTGGTTGTGGCTCAATTGCGATGGATCTTAATGTTAACGAGAATGATTGTCAAAGTGCTTTCCCAACGGTTTTCATCGCCAGCGGCTGTGACTGACGAACGGTGGTGCATGGCTGAATGCCAGCCGGGATTTCGCGAAAAACCTTTGAGGACAGTCGAAAAACGCAGTGTATGATGGTCGGCCCTTGCGAAGGGGGTTCGTGTCACAGGGCTGTCGCCTGAGGGTGACAGGCTGGCGCGGACCCTGAACTTCAAGTTTCTACACCAGGAGATATCAATGAGCGTACTCGTAGGCAAACAAGCCCCTGACTTCACCGTCCCGGCCGTACTCGGCAATGGCGAGATCGTTGACAGCTTCACCCTGTCCTCGGCCATCAAAGGCAAATACGGCCTGGTGTTCTTCTACCCGCTGGACTTCACCTTCGTCTGCCCGTCCGAGCTGATCGCTCTGGACAACCGCATGGCTGACTTCAAGGCGCGCAACGTAGAAGTGGTCGCTGTGTCGATCGACTCGCACTTCACCCACAACGCCTGGCGCAACACCCCGGTCAACAATGGCGGCATCGGCCAGGTGAAATACACCATGGCTGCCGACATGAAGCACGAAATCGCCAAGGCCTACGACGTTGAATCCGAAGGCGGCGTGGCTTTCCGTGGCGCGTTCCTGATCGACGACAAAGGCGTTGTCCGCTCGCAGATCATCAACGACCTGCCGCTGGGCCGTAACATGGAAGAGCTGATCCGTCTGGTCGACGCTCTGCAATTCCACGAAGAGCACGGCGAAGTCTGCCCTGCCAACTGGAAGAAAGGCGACAAAGGCATGAACGCTTCGCCGGAAGGCGTTGCGGCTTACCTGACCGAGAACGCTGCTGCCCTGTAAGGCGCAACGTCGAGGTACAAAAAAACCGGCCCATGTGGCCGGTTTTTTATGCTCGGTAGAAAACCGACGACCATCAGTCGTCGAAGTCTTCCCAGCCGCCCATCTGTTTCCAGCGGTTGACGATACCGCAGAACAGCTCGGCGGTCTTTTCGGTGTCGTAACGCGCGGAGTGCGCTTCACGGCCATCGAAATCGATGTCGGCTGCCTGGCAGGCCTTGGCCAGTACGGTCTGACCATACGCCAGACCGGCGAGGGTCGCGGTGTCGAAGCTGGAGAACGGGTGGAACGGATTGCGCTTCATGTCCAGCCGCGCGACGGCAGCGTTGAGGAAGCCCAGGTCAAAGCTGCTGTTGTGGCCGACCAGGATCGCCCGCTTGCAACCGTTGGCCTTCAAGGCCTTGCGCACGCCTCGGAAGATGTCGGTCAGGGCCGTTTCTTCACTGACCGCCATGCGCAACGGGTGATCGAGCTTGATCCCGGTGAACTCCAGCGCCGCCGCTTCGATGTTGGCGCCTTCGAACGGCTCGACACGGAAGAAGTAGGTGTGATCCGGGTAGACGAAACCCTTTTCATCCATGGCGATGGTGGTCGCGGCAATCTCCAGCAACGCATCGGTGGCCGAGTTGAAGCCACCGGTCTCTACGTCGACGACAACCGGCAGGTAGCCGCGAAAGCGTGCTGCCATCGGATGGCGCGAACCGCCGCCACCTTGACCGTCCAGTTCGTCGTCGAAATGGTCTTCACTCACGCGTGTTCCTCCAGCAGGCGCCAGCGCAGTTTTTCACCGGCGCGCAGCGGGATAACGTTCAGCTCGCCGAAAGGCAGGCTGGTCGGGGCGGTCCATTCTTCACGAACCAGGGTGATACGGTCGGTGTTGGCCGGCAGATCGTAGAAGCGCGGGCCGTTGAGGCTGGCGAAGGCTTCGAGCTTGTCCAGCGCATTGCGCTGCTCGAAGGCTTCGGCATACAGCTCGATGGCAGCGTACGCGGTGTAGCAGCCGGCGCAGCCGCAGGCGGCTTCCTTGGCGTGCTGGGCGTGCGGCGCCGAGTCGGTGCCGAGGAAGAACTTCGCGCTGCCGCTGGTGGCCGCGTCGAGCAGAGCTTCCTGATGCGTATTACGCTTGAGGATCGGCAGGCAGTAGAAATGCGGCCGGATCCCGCCCACCAGCATGTGGTTGCGGTTGTACAGCAGGTGATGCGCGGTGATGGTCGCGCCGACGTTGGCCGAAGCCTCATTGACGAACTGCACGGCATCGCCGGTGGTGATGTGTTCGAACACGACCTTGAGCGTCGGGAAACGCTCGACCACGCGGCGCATGTGCTCGTCGATGAAGATTTTTTCGCGGTCGAACACGTCGACGTCGCCACGGGTGACTTCGCCGTGGATCAACAGCGGCATGCCGACTTCGGCCATGGCTTCCAGCGCCGGGAAGATCTTGTCGATGCTGGTGACCCCGGAATCGGAGTTGGTGGTGGCGCCGGCCGGGTACAACTTGGCCGCGTGGACAAAACCGCTGGCCTTGGCTTCACGAATTTCTTCGGGCTGGGTACGGTCGGTGAGGTACAGCACCATCAACGGCTCGAAACGACTGCCGGCCGGGCGGGCAGCGAGAATCCGCTGGCGATAGCCGTCGGCTTCAGCGGCGTTGCGCACCGGAGGTACCAGGTTAGGCATGATGATGGCGCGACCAAAGGTGCGCGCAACATCTGCAACGGTATTGGTCAACACGGCACCATCGCGAAGATGAATGTGCCAGTCGTCGGGACGCAGCAGGGTCAGGCGGTCGGACATGAGGGGATTCCAGGCGGGTCAAACTGAGGCGAATGCTACCGGAAAAGACTCTTGCAGGCACTCGCTATCAAGTTTTGCGACGAGCGTCCGATATCCCATAGGTATGCCGTAAACATGTATGTATCGGTCTTTTTTGTTGTAGAAGCCAATGGAGCCTCCCGTGCGCCAGCGTTATTTAGCCTTGCTCAGTGTGTTTGCCAGTCTTCCCGCGATGGCACTGACCTACCAGACCCGTCTGGAGAACATTGAGTGGACGGTCGAAGGCGACAAGTTCGAATGCCGCCTGACGCAGCCGATCACCGATTTCGGCTCGGGCCAGTTCGTGCGCAAGGCCGGCGAGCAGGCGATCTTCCGCCTGAATGCCTACAACGCGATGCTGGGCGGTGGTTCAGCAACTTTGCTGGCGGCGGCAGCGCCCTGGCAGCCGGGACGCAATGACATCAATCTGGGCAGCGTCAGGATCGGCACCGGCAACGTGTTGTTCAACAGTTCACAATCGCAGGCCGGCGGGTTGATCAGCGGTTTGCTGGAAGGTCGCAGCCCGGTGGTGCGGCGTGCCTCCGGCGATGGACGGGTTTCCGAAGTGCGTCTGCTGCCGGTGAAGTTCAGCAAGGCGTTCAATGACTATCAGACCTGCGTGGCGAAATTGCTCCCGCAGAATTTCGATCAGGTCAAAAACTCGCAGGTCGGTTTTCCGGGCGAAGGCACCGATCTGGACGCCGCCGCGAAAGCCAAACTGCAAGTGATGCTCGAGTTCATGAGGGCCGATCCGACGGTCAATCACATTGAGCTCGATGGCTATTCCGACAACAGCGGCAATCGCCTGACCAATCGTGAGTTGTCGCGCCGTCGTGCGCTGGCGGTGGTCGATTTCTTCAAGGCCAACGGCATCGCCGAATCGCAGATCACCGTGCGTTTCCACGGCGAGCAATACCCGCTGGTACCGAACACCAACGCCGCCAACCGGGCGAAAAACCGGCGAGTCAGCGTGAAGTTGGCCCGGGTGGCACCGGTTACCGCTCCAGCACCTCAAGCCAGTACGCCAGCCAACGCCGCGGCGACTTCCTGACCTGTCGGTCATCGTCGCGCTCTCGACAGATTCTGTCGCTTTGTCGTCTTAAGCTGTCGCGCCTCTGTAAATTATCGCGTTTGAGCGGTAGACTCCTCGGCTTTCCGTAGAACCCCGTGGAGTGATGGCATGGCGGACGTAAACAAGGTCGTTCTGGCGTATTCCGGCGGCCTGGACACTTCGGTGATCCTCAAGTGGCTGCAGGATACTTATAACTGTGAAGTCGTGACCTTCACCGCTGACCTGGGTCAGGGCGAAGAGGTCGAGCCGGCTCGCGCCAAGGCTCAGGCCATGGGCGTCAAAGAAATCTACATCGACGACCTGCGCGAAGAATTCGTGCGTGACTTCGTGTTCCCGATGTTCCGCGCCAACACCGTTTACGAAGGCGAGTACCTGCTGGGTACTTCCATCGCGCGTCCGCTGATCGCCAAGCGTCTGATCGAAATCGCCAACGAAACCGGCGCCGACGCCATTTCCCACGGCGCGACGGGCAAGGGCAACGACCAGGTACGTTTCGAGCTGGGTGCCTACGCGCTCAAGCCAGGCGTGAAAGTGATCGCCCCTTGGCGCGAGTGGGACCTGCTGTCCCGCGAGAAGCTGATGGATTACGCCGAGAAGCACGCGATCCCGATCGAGCGTCATGGCAAGAAGAAATCCCCGTACTCGATGGACGCCAACCTGCTGCACATCTCCTATGAAGGCGGCGTGCTGGAAGACACCTGGACCGAGCACGAGGAAGACATGTGGCGCTGGACCGTCTCCCCGGAGAAGGCTCCCGACACCCCGCAATACCTGGAACTGACCTACCGCAACGGCGACATCGTCGCGCTGGACGGCGTCGAAATGACCCCGGCCACCGTGCTGGCAACCCTGAACAAGATCGGTGGTCAACACGGTATCGGCCGTCTCGACATCGTTGAAAACCGTTACGTCGGCATGAAGTCCCGTGGCTGCTACGAAACCCCGGGCGGCACGATCATGCTGCGTGCTCACCGCGCCATTGAATCGATCACCCTGGACCGCGAAGTCGCTCACCTGAAAGACGAGTTGATGCCGAAGTATGCTAGCCTGATCTACACCGGCTACTGGTGGAGCCCTGAGCGTCTGATGCTGCAACAGATGATCGACGCATCCCAGGTCAACGTGAACGGCGTCGTGCGCCTGAAACTGTACAAGGGCAACGTGATCGTGACCGGCCGCAAGTCCGACGACTCGCTGTTCGACGCCAACATCGCGACCTTCGAAGAAGACGGCGGCGCCTACAACCAGGCCGACGCGGCGGGCTTCATCAAGCTCAATGCCCTGCGTATGCGTATTGCTGCCAACAAGGGCCGCAAGCTGTTCTAAGCCCCCTCGGGCCTGATGTGAAATAGCGGCCTTGTCGTTGTGACAAGGCCGCTATGTTGGAAAACCCTTCTGTTTACCTGATCGTTGCCCATCAGCGTTTCCGTATCAATGGGTACTTTGTGCATCGCACTGATGCGCTTCGTGTATCCGCGCCTCAATTTAAACTTTCCCCAATACAGTCATGTTCAACGAGTGGACGTCGTAAATAATACAATGCGTCGTTCCCATGGTTTTTTTTCCTTGATTGAGCGTTTTGGCGAAATTCTCTTTCGGTAAAATATCCGACATGTCGTCGGTTAAAACGAGGAGTATTTTTGGTAAGTTCTTACCTGAGTGTGGGATTTTTTTCAATAATGTGTCGATTTTTGAATCGCTATTCGGTCCTCGAGTATCAATGATGCACAGTGTGCTCAGTGGTTTTGATAGTTTTACGGTGTGCAGTCCTGTATTCGATTGAACTGTAGACTCGCCGAGGCAGTCAGGGGAGTCATCTTTAAAAGCTTTGAGGAAGTTCTTGTCGTTACCAAAGTCAGAGGGCGCGTAAAGGGAACGATAGTTGAAGTTCAATGTAATGAAGAATAGGAATAACAAATAGAATGGAAAGCTGATCAGAAACCAGATGTAGATTTCCCGTTCGTCGTTGTCAAGGAATGGCAAGGACACCGCTGCGGACGTTTCGGAGATAAACGCGAATATGGCAATGACACTGATGGGGTTGGTGATTTTTCCGTTGATCTTTAGCATATTCTTTACTCATGAGTTTGATCTTTCTCATTATGTTGGGTGGTTTTAATTGTTGTAATTGGAGGGCTTTTTCTCGCCGGTATTTGGTGTTTATAGTAAAAAAAATCGAATGGATATAAGTATGTTGTTTCAGTTTTTTTGTCGTGTTGAGTACATCTTTTCACGGTTCGCTTTCCAGTAGTCATGCAAATAAGTCTTTTCTGTAGGATAAATCTCTATTGCCTGTAGGAAGCGTCTCTCGCTACGGGTGCATGGGAACTTTGCTATGCCACGGGTGAAATGACTACGTTATTGTGCCGGTTCTAAAAATTCGAACAGCGAAACTGGACTTGCCCATGAATAAAGTGCTGATCGTGGATGATCATCCTGTCATTCGTCTTGCGGTGCGTATGCTGATGGAGCGTCATGGCTACGAAGTCATTGCAGAAACGGATAACGGAGTGGATGCCTTACAACTGGCTCGCGACCAGATGCCCGATATTGTCATTCTGGATATCGGTATACCGAAACTTGACGGTCTGGAAGTGATTGCGCGACTTACGACCAGCGCGATGCCCTTGAAAGTGCTGGTACTGACATCCCAGGCTCCGGGGCATTTCTCCATGCGTTGCATGCAGTCGGGGGCAGCAGGATATGTCTGTAAACAACAGGATTTGACCGAACTGCTCAGTGCTATCAAGGCTGTGCTGTCCGGGTACAGTTATTTTCCGAATCAGGCGTTGCACACCGTACGCACCAGCCTGGGAAACGCCAGTGAAGCCGATATGGTCGATCGTCTTTCCGGGCGCGAGATGATGGTGTTGCAGCAGCTGGCACGCGGCAAGACCAACAAGGAAATCGCCGATGGCATGTTTCTCAGCAACAAGACCGTCAGCACCTACAAGACACGGTTGCTGTTGAAGCTCAACGCGCGTTCGCTGGTGGATCTGATCGAGCTGGCCCAGCGCAATGGTCTGGTCTGACCGCTTCAGATGCTGACGGATCATGGGCAGATCGGCATCAGCTTGCAGCAGAAACGAAAAAGCCTCCGTTGCGGAGGCTTTTAAATGTCAGAGATCAAAGTCGTAATCGGCCAATTGCTTTTGCAGTCGGCGTTCCTCAAGCATGTTATCGATGGTCCGGCGTTTGCTCAGGTTGGTCTTGGCGACCTCAACCACCGGTTCGTCGTCCGCATCCGCGACGAAATCGTCTTCTACGTCCACTTGCTCTTTGCTGGTGCTCATAAGGTTAACTCCAGGCTAAGACTGCCTTTGGCGCTCCTTATATCGACATTCCAGCAGATCGTAAAAAAGATTTTTTCAATCGCAATATCAATAATTCCAATAGACGCTCAATCGTCCGAAGTTTTGGCCTTGTATTCGCACAAGTCTTCGATCCGACAGCTGCCGCACCGTGGCTTGCGGGCCAGGCACACGTAGCGCCCGTGAAGAATGAGCCAGTGGTGTGAGTCGAGCAGGTATTGCTTTGGCACAAACTTCATCAGTTTGTTTTCCACTTCGACCACATTCTTGCCAGGGGCAATGCCGGTGCGGTTGCTGACCCGGAAAATGTGGGTGTCCACCGCCATGGTCAACTGTCGGAACGCGGTATTGAGCACGACGTTGGCGGTCTTGCGACCTACGCCGGGCAAAGCCTCCAGCTCTTCGCGCGTCTGCGGGACTTCACCATTGTGCAGCTCGACCAGCATGCGACAGGTTTCGATCACGTTTTTGGCCTTGCTGTTGTAGAGGCCGATAGTCTTGATGTACTCGGACAGACCTTCGACGCCCAAGGCATGAATGGCGGCCGGTGTGTTGGCCACCGGGTAAAGCTTTGCCGTCGCCTTGTTTACGCCGACATCAGTTGATTGCGCGGACAGAATCACCGCGATCAACAATTCGAAAGGCGAAGAGTAGGCGAGTTCGGTCTTGGGTTCGGGATTGTCCTCGTGAAACCGGCGGAAGATCTCCAGACGTTTTGCGGCATTCATGGGTGATGCGTTTCCTCGGGAGGGGCGGCGGAGCGAGTCCAGGCCTGACGGGCGGCGAGCAACAGCCCCAGCAATATGAAGGCGCCGGCAGCCAGCGTCGCGAAATGCAGGCCGTCGCCGAACAGAATCAAACCTTGCCAGTGATCCGACAGGTGATGGCCGATGCTGCCCTGACCGAGCAGCTCGCGCAACACCGCCAGCACGGTCATCAGTGCGATGAACAAGCCGCACAGTTTCAGACGTCCTCGGGCTGGCAGTCGAAAGAATCCATTGTGTTCGAATATGACGCACTGCAAACCGATCAGGCCGGCGTAAAGGCTGACCAGTTGATGCCATTGAACAGCGCTGCGTTGCAACAGAATATCGGCGCACCCCGTCAGCGTCGCGGCCAGTACCAGGCTGACCGGTAACAGGCTCTCGGAGCTCAGTCGTGCCCGCAGCGGTGCCATGCACACGCCGTACAGGCTCACCACAACAGCGAACATCAGCACAATCGCCAGCGCACCGGCCACGGAGTCAGTGGCGCCGATCAACAGCGCCAGCATCATTGAGTTCGACAGCGTCGCTGACGTGTTCATGGCGCGCTCCCGAGCAGGGTCGTCCGGTGATCATCGAAATAACGCAGGGCATCGTGAATGGCGTTGATGGCCGCACGGGACGTGATGGTTGCGCCAGCGATCTGGTCGAATTGCCCCTGATCCTTTTTCAGGGCCCATCCGGCATCGGTCGGTTGGCTGCCGGATTTGCCGATAAACGCCTGCAGCCAGGTGTTCGGCCAGTCGCCGATGTGCCCGCCCAGCGCCGGTGTTTCAGTTTGCTCCAGGGTTTTCACGCCGAGCAATCGGCCATTGGCATCGATGGCAATCAGCAACTCGATGGGACCCGCATAGCCCTCGGTCCGGGTGCGCAGCAGCACCGCCACCGGTTGGCCGGCCTTGGTCGCCTGATAACCACCCAGCAACTCGCTGTGGCTCAGATTGACGTCGGCCAGCGCCAGAGGTTGTTCCAGAGGCTGATTGTCGTAGGCATCGACTGAAAGCACATCCAGCAGTTTGCGACTTTCGAGCTGGCGCTGTTCGGCAGCGATGTGCGGCGCATTGCTGCGTTGCACAACATAGGTCACACCGACGCCTATCGTTGTCAGCAAGGCCAGGGTGATCAGGCTGTTCGTGCGGTTCATGGCTTCACCTGCGCCTGACGAGCGGCTGCAAAGCGTTCCAGTGTCGGCACGCAAAGGTTCATCAGCAACACCGCAAATGCCACGCCATCCGGATAACCGCCCCAGGTACGAATCAAATAGGTCAGCAGGCCGGCGCCCACGCCGAACAACAGGCGTGCAAGCGGTTTTTTTGCACCGGAAACCGGCTCGGTGACGATGAAGAACGCGCCAAGCATGGTGGCGCCGCTCAGCAGATGAAACAGTGGTGAGCCATGGGAGTCGGACCCTGAGCCATTCCAGCACAGCAGGCTGATGACAAACAGGCTGGCGAGCATGCCGACCGGCGCCTGCCAGCCGATCACCCGCCGCTGCAGCAGGAACAGCCCGCCGGCGAGAAACGCCAGATTCACCCACTCCATACCATGACCGCCAAAACGGCCGAATGCCGGATTGCCGGCAAACAGTTCATCCATGGTCAGGCTTTTGTTGATGCGCAGACTGTCCAGCGCAGTGGCCTGAACCCAGGCGTCCGGCTGCGTGCCCAGATTGAACACTTGGCCAAAAGCCGCCGTCAGATCCATGCCATGGGCCGGCCAATGGGTCATCGGTTGCGGGAACATCACCATTGCCAGAGCAAAACCGAGCATGGCCGGGTTGAAAGGATTTCGGCCCACGCCACCGTACAAGTGTTTGCCCAACAGCAGGCCTGAGCCGATCGCCGTGACCGTCAGCCACCAAGGGCAATAAGGCGGCAGGGCGATGGCCAGCAGCGTGGCGCTGACCACCGCGCTGCCATCGGTCAGGGTCGCTTGCGGCGGCTGTCGGCGCAGAGAGGTCACGGCGGCTTCGACGCTCAAGGCTGTGGCAACGGACAGGATCAGGTTGATCAACACGCCCCAGCCGTAAAACCAGAACAACACCAACAACCCCGGCAATGTCGCCAGCAGAACCAGCTTCATTGCCTGTTGCAGACGTTCGTCTCTGGTTTCAATGGATGACATGGGCTTCCACCTGCCGCTCCGCCTCTTGCAGGCGGGTGCGGGCCTTGTCGAGGACTTCGGCCGGCGTGCCGTCACGTCGCTGCAATTTGTTCAGGTCGGCGCGCGCGTAGGCCAGTTCGGTTTTCAGCTGACGAAGCTGATTGTCGATCGGACGTTTCTCCACGCGCACAAGGTCGGGGGCCGGTTGATCGCTGGCGGCTTCTGCGTCGTGCAACGCTTGTTCGGCGTCACGCAGCGCTTGTTCGAGCGCTGCAATCTGTTCCGGCGGAGCCTCTGCGGTCTGCGCCTTTTTCAGCTCGGCACGGCGCATCGCCAGCTGGATTTTTGCTCGTTTCAGATCGGCGTCTTTCGCCGGGGCTGTCACGACCGGCGCAGGTACGGCGCTGCTTTCCAGTTTAGCCAGGGCCTGTTCGGCGGCTTCGAATTGCTGCTGCAACACGATCAATTGCGACTGCTGCTCGAAGGTCGGCGGATGGCCGAAGGCTTTCAGCGATTTGTGCAACTGGGCGCGGCTCATCGCCACGTCGATCTTGGCCTTTTTCAGCGCGGCGTCGGCGGTTGCGGCTTTTTGTGCGCGCACCCGTTCCAGCGCTGCCTGCACCGGATCGAGCGTGGCGGACGCAACTTCAACCTGTGCTGCACGTTGTGCGCGAGCTTCGCGTTCGGCCTGCTTCTGCTGTTCTTCGCGTTGCAGCCGGGCGTTACGCCGTTCGAAACGTTGCCGGGCGTGATCGCGCTTTTTGGTGCGTGCCTGTTGCTCTTCGAGGCTGCTGGCCAGGCCGCCCACCACTGGCAGCGTTCCGATCGGCAGCGGGTGCATCTCGATGCAATCCACCGGGCAGGGCGCCACACATAGATCGCAACCGGTGCACTCGTCGATGATCACCGTGTGCATCAGTTTTGCCGCGCCGACAATGGCATCGATTGGGCAGGCCTGAATGCACTTGGTGCAGCCGATGCATTCGGCTTCGCGGATGAACGCCACTTGCGGCGGCGCGCTGCCACGGCTGATATCCAGTTCCAGCACCGGAATTTTCAGCAGTTCGGCCAGTGCCGCGATGGTTTCATCGCCACCTGGCGGGCACTTGTTGATCGGCTCGCCGGCGACGATGCCTGCAGCGTAGGGTTTGCATCCGGGATGGCCGCACTTGCCGCATTGGGTCTGCGGCAACAGGGCATCGATGCGTTGAATCAGACTCATGTTTTGATCAGTCCACTGAATCCGAGAAAAGCCACCGCCATCAGTCCGGCGCCGATCAACTGGATCGGCAGGCCACGAAAGGGCAGGGGAATATCGTTGTCGGCCGTGCGCTCGCGCAAATCGCTGAACAGGCTCAGCACCAGCCAGAAACCCAGGCCGGCGCCGAGGCTCAGCGCCGTTGCATGAAACAGGCCCTTATCCGCTTGCGCGTTGATCAGCGTCAGCCCCAGCACACCGGCATTTCCCAGCAGCAGCGGCCACAAACCGTCGAATGGCATATCGGGTCGCCAACGCGCCAGCAACTTAAGCAGCGGCGCGATCAGCAGGACGCTCAGCGGCAGAAACACAAACAGCCGCAGGAATTCCAGTTGCAACGGCACCAGCAGCCAATGCCAGATCACGTAACCCGCCACACCGACAATCAGCATCAGGCACAACGTTGCCAGCCCCAGCGCATGCACCTGACGGCGTTCGCCCGCCAGCAGCGGATCGACGCCCAGCGGCCAGTGCAACACGAAGTTGTTGATCAGCGCAGCACTGAAGAGCGTAAGCACGAGTTCGGTCATGGTTCTGCCGGTGAGAGCGGGCGGGTGTCACTTAAGATTAGGCATTATCCGGCCGCCATGACGGGCGGGCCAGATATGAAAAATCCCACAGGCGCACGGAGTACGCCTGTGGGATCGGTCAGTGCAGAACCTTACTTGATGCGCTGACCCGGCTTGGCGCCGCTGTCCGGGCTTAGCAGGTAGATTTCTTCACCGCCAGGGCCGGCCGCCATCACCATGCCTTCGGAGATGCCGAACTTCATTTTCCGTGGCTTGAGGTTGGCGATCATCATGGTCAGACGACCGTCGAGTTTCGACGGATCCGGGTAAGCGCTCTTGATCCCGGAGAATACGTTGCGTTGTTCGTCGCCGATGTCCAGGGTCAGGCGCAGCAGCTTGTCCGCACCTTCAACGTGTTCGGCTTTGACGATCAGCGCCACGCGCAGGTCGACGGCGGCGAAGGTGTCGAAGTCGATTTCCGGCGACAGCGGATCCTTGGCCAGTTCGCCGTTGCCGGCAGGCGCGGCGGCGCCGGTGTCGGTCTGGCTGGCGGTCAGGTCTTCTTTCGAGGCGTCGGTCATGGCTTGCACTTTTACCGGGTCGATGCGGGTCATCAACGGTTTGAATTCGTTCAACTGGTGGTTGGCCAGCAGGGTGGTGTGGTCGTTCCAGGTCAGCGGGGCGACGTTGAGGAAAGCCTCGGCATCGGCGGCCAGCACCGGCAGCACCGGCTTGAGGAAGATCACCAACTGGCGGAACAAGTTGATCGCCGTGGCGCAGACTGCCTGGACTTCATCCTGCTTGCCTTCCTGCTTGTTCAGCGACCATGGCGCCTTGTCGGCGATCCAGGCGTTGGCGCGGTCGGCCAGGGCCATGGTTTCGCGCATGGCACGGGCGAAGTCGCGGGCTTCATAAGCGTCAGCGATGCTCGGCGCAGCGGCCAGGAACGCTTCGGTCAGTTCCGGTGCGGCGTTGTTGTCCACCAGCAGACCGGCGTTGCCTTTCTGGATGAAACCGGCGCAACGGCTGGCGATGTTGACCACTTTGCCGACCAGGTCGGAGTTGACCTTCTGCACGAAGTCTTCGAGGTTCAGGTCGAGGTCGTCCACGCCACGGCCCAGTTTGGCCGCGTAGTAGTAGCGCAGGTATTCCGGCGACAGGTGATCCAGGTAGGTACGGGCCTTGATGAAGGTGCCACGGGACTTGGACATCTTCTGACCGTTGACGGTCAGGTAGCCATGCACGTTGATCCCGGTCGGCTTGCGGAAACCCGCGCCTTCGAGCATTGCCGGCCAGAACAGGGCGTGGAAGTTGACGATGTCCTTGCCGATGAAGTGGTACAGCTCGGCGGTGGAGTCCTTGCCCCAGAACGCGTCGAAGTCCAGCTCCGGCGTGCGGTTGCACAGGTTCTTGAAGCTGGCCATGTAGCCGATCGGCGCGTCCAGCCACACGTAGAAGTACTTGCCCGGCTCGCCCGGGATCTCGAAACCGAAGTACGGCGCATCGCGGGAGATGTCCCACTGTTGCAGGCCGGCGTCCAGCCATTCGGCGATCTTGTTGGCCACGGCATCCTGCAGGGTGCCGCTACGGGTCCAGGTCTGCAGCATCTGCTGGAAGTCAGGCAGCTTGAAGAAGAAGTGCTGGGAATCCTTGAGCACCGGGGTGGCGCCGGAGATCGCCGACTTCGGATCCTTCAGGTCGGTCGGTGCGTAGGTTGCACCGCATTTTTCGCAGTTGTCGCCGTACTGGTCTTCGGTGCCGCACTTCGGGCAGGTGCCCTTGATGAAGCGGTCGGCCAGGAACATTTTCTTTTCCGGGTCGAAATACTGGGTGATCGAACGTTGGGCGATGTGCCCGGCGTCACGCAGCTTCAGGTAGATCTGGCTCGACAGCTCACGGTTTTCTTCGGCGTGAGTGGAGTGGAAGTTGTCGAAGTCCACCAGGAACTCGGCAAAGTCGGCGCTGTGTTCGGCCTGGACGTTGGCGATCAGTTGTTCCGGGGTGATGCCTTCCTTTTCCGCGCGCAGCATGATCGCCGAACCGTGGGCGTCGTCGGCGCAGACATAAATGCACTGATTGCCGCGATGCTTCTGGAAGCGCACCCACATATCGGTCTGGATGTATTCCAGCATATGGCCAAGGTGGATCGAACCGTTGGCGTAGGGCAGGGCGCTGGTGACGAGAATCTTGCGTGGTTCGGACATGTGGGGCTTCGCTACTTGATGAAACGGAGGTCGGCCACTATAAAGCGCCGGGAAAGATATTTCACCCCTGCAAATCGTTGCCGGGCATGCCGTCCGGAGGAGAGAAGGGGTAGGATACCCGCCATCTTTTCCCAGTCTTGTTATCGGAGTTGCCCATGAGCGCCGTCACTCGCGCAGCGGTGGAAGCCGTCCTCAGCCAATACACCGACCCTTACCTGAACCAGGACCCGGTCAGCGCCGGTTGCGTGCGCAACATCGAAATCACCGGTGACCGCGTCAGCGTGCAGCTGGAAATCGGTTATGCCGCTGGTCTGTTCAAGAGCGGCTGGGCGCAATTGCTGCAACTGGCCATCGAAAACCTCGACGGCGTGGTGTCGGCCAAGGTCGAAGTCAACAGCGTGATCGCCGCGCACAAGGCCCAGGCGCAGATTCCGGGGCTGGCCAACGTCAAGAACGTGGTCGCCGTGGCGTCCGGCAAGGGTGGCGTGGGCAAGTCCACAACCGCCGCCAACCTGGCGCTGGCACTGGCCCGCGAAGGCGCGAAGGTCGGGATTCTCGACGCCGATATCTACGGTCCGAGCCAGGGCATCATGTTCGGCATTCCTGAGCGCACCCGTCCGCAGGTCAAGGATCAGAAGTGGTTCGTGCCACTGCAGGCCCATGGCGTGGAAGTGATGTCGATGGCCTTCCTGACCGACGACAACACGCCGATGGTCTGGCGCGGGCCGATGGTTTCCGGCGCGCTGCTGCAACTGGTCACGCAAACCGCCTGGGGCGACCTGGATTATCTGGTCATCGACATGCCGCCAGGCACCGGCGACATCCAGCTGACCCTGGCGCAGAAAGTCCCGGTGGCGGGCGCCGTCATTGTCACCACGCCGCAGGATCTGGCGCTGCTCGATGCGCGCAAAGGCGTAGAGATGTTCCGCAAGGTCAACATTCCGGTGCTGGGTGTGGTGGAAAACATGGCCGTGCACATCTGCTCGAACTGCGGACACGCCGAGCATCTGTTCGGTGAGGGCGGTGGCGAGAAGCTGGCGACCCAGTTCGGCGTCGAACTGCTGGCGTCGCTGCCGCTGTCGATGCTGATCCGCGAACAGGCCGATGGCGGCAAGCCGACAGTGATTTCCGAGCCGGACAGCCAGATCGCCATGGTCTATCAGGAGCTGGCCCGTCACGTCGGCGC
Source organism: Pseudomonas kribbensis (assembly GCF_003352185.1). Taxonomy (GTDB): domain Bacteria; phylum Pseudomonadota; class Gammaproteobacteria; order Pseudomonadales; family Pseudomonadaceae; genus Aquipseudomonas; species Aquipseudomonas kribbensis. Next base: position 4,995,285 of record NZ_CP029608.1, on the reverse strand, counting down.
GCGGATCGTGTTGCAGGAAGCGGCGTCGCCGGCGATGCCGAACATCACCATCAGCGACGATTGATGCCTGCGGTTTAAACAAAAACGCCCCGGTGCCAGTGCACCGGGGCGTTTTTCATTGCGCGACAGAGGTCAGATGCGCAACCCGCCGTCCATCTCCAAAATCCGGCCGGTGTAGTAGTCGTTCTCGAAGATGTACGCCGCCGAATGGGCGATCTCTTCCGGCTTGCCCATGCGCTTGAGCGGAATGCCCGAGGTCATTTTTTCCAGCGCTTCCGGCTTCATGCCCAGGGTCATCTCGGTTTCGATGAAGCCCGGTGCAATGCCCGCCACGCGGATGCCGTAGCGCGCCAGTTCCTTGGCCCAGGTCACGGTCGCTGCCGCCACACCGGCCTTGGCGGCGGAATAGTTGGTCTGGCCGACGTTGCCCGCGCGGGAGATCGACGAGATGTTGATGATCGCGCCGCTGTTCTTCAGCTCGACCATTTTCGCCGCCACTTCACGGGTGCAGAGGAACACGCCGGTCAGGTTGACGTCGATCACCGCCTGCCACTGGGCCAGGCTCATCTTGGTCATTTCGCCGTCCTTGACCTTGAGCAGCAGACCGTCGCGCAGGATCCCGGCGTTGTTGATCAGACCGTGGATCGCGCCGAAGTCTTCGGCGACCTGGGCAACCATGTGCGTCACCTGCTCTTCATTGGCGACGTTGCACAGGTAGCTGCGGGCCTCGACGCCCTTGGCCTTGCAGGCCGCGACCGCGTCATCGAGTTTTTCCTGGTTCAGGTCGACCAGTGCCAGCTTCGCGCCCTTGCCTGCGAAATACTCGGCCATCGAGCGGCCCAAGCCTTGGCAACCGCCAGTGATAATGATTACTTTGTCGTTGAGTTGCATTCGCATGTCCCCGAGAGCAGGTCAGAGTGGTGTCCTTTAGAGAGCCTCTCGATCTGCGCCTGACATGGCCCGGCTGCACATGAGAACTGCCCCTGTGGCGACTGATACTTATCCGTGTCGCCCGTCCGTTTTTTCGACGGATTCTATTTAAGGAGTCATAAATTGAGCGTTGAAGCGGCTAAGAATGCCCGAGAATTGCTTCTCAAGGAATACCGTGGCGTGCTGTCGACCCACTCCAAATCAATGCCCGGTTTTCCGTTTGGCTCCGTGGTTCCCTACTGCCTGGACGAGCAGGGCCGGCCGCTGATCCTGATCAGCCGTATCGCCCAGCACACTCACAACCTGCAGAAAGACCCGAAATGTTCGATGCTGGTGGGGGAGCGCGAGGCCGACGATGTGCAAGCCGTTGGTCGCCTGACCTATCTGGCCGAAGCGGAAAAACTCGAAGACACGGCCGCCATCGAAGCCGCCGCCGAGCGTTACTACCGCTATTTCCCCGATTCGCAGAATTACCACAAGGCCCACGATTTCGATTTCTGGGTGCTCAAACCGGTGCGTCATCGCTACATCGGCGGTTTCGGCGCGATCCACTGGGTCGATCACCTGACCTTGGCCAACCCGTTCGCCGGCAAGGCCGAAATCAGCATGGTCGAGCACATGAACAGCGACCACGCCAAGGCCATCGCGCATTACGTCGACCTCGCCGGGCTGCCGAAAACCGTACCGGCACAAATGGCCGGGATCGACACCGAAGGCATGCACCTGCGCATCGGTCAGGCGCTGTACTGGCTGCCGTTTCAAGCGCCTTGTCATACGCCGATACAAGTGCGCGAAGCCTTGGTTTCTCTGGCTCACGCCGAGGTCTGGCCAAAAAATGCGGTGGCCGACGCTTGAATTCACGAAAGGGCGACGTCATCTAAGGCTTACTGCAAGGCATTTCTTGCGTTGAGGAAACTTTGATGCGCCCTTTTTTGTTGCTCTTTCTGCTGTTCCCGGTGTTGGAGCTGTTCGTATTCGTCAAAGTGGCAGGTTCGATCGGATTTTTCCCGGCCCTGCTGCTGATCATTCTCGGCTCGATGTTCGGCGTATTCGTGCTGCGTATCGCCGGACTGGCCACCGCCCTGCGTGCCCGTGAAAGCCTGAACCGCGGCGAACTGCCTGCGCAGACCATGCTCGAAGGCCTGATGCTGGCCCTGGCCGGTGGCCTGCTGATCCTGCCGGGTTTCATCAGTGACGTGGCCGGTCTGATCCTGCTGTTGCCGTTCAGCCGTCGTCTGTTCGCCAACAAGATGCGCCAGCGCGCCGAAGAACAGGCCATGCGTCAGCGTGCGTTCGCCGATGACCTGCAACCTCGCGGCGGTCCCGCACCGCGTCAGCCTCTGGGCCGCGAAGGCGATGTGATCGAAGGCGAGTTCGAACACCGCGACACCAAGTAACTTCTGCACTCACACGGCACCTTCGGGTGCCGTGTTCGTTTACGGCCGCGCACATGACGAGCCGCGATGAAAAAATTTTAGGCCTGCCCTTGTAATAAGCTTATGCGCCCTTATGTATCGGTCACCGAAAGGTTTCCGGTATTTGAACCGGACAGACTTCCGCGGTTCGCTCGACGAGCCGCAACCGGCGCAGGCCGGATTCGTTAAACCCGCCGGGACTACACCGGCCGATGAAAACCACAATTAGGAGAGATCGACAATGAAGCTTCGTCCTCTGCATGACCGCGTCGTCATCCGTCGCAGCGAAGAAGAAAAGAAAACCGCTGGCGGTATCGTCCTGCCAGGTTCGGCTGCCGAGAAAGCCAACCACGGTGAGATTCTGGCTGTAGGCCCGGGCAAGGCACTGGAAAGCGGTGAAGTGCGCGCACTGTCCGTGAAAGTGGGCGACAAGGTTGTGTTCGGTCCGTACTCCGGCAGCAACACCGTGAAAGTCGACGGCGAAGACCTGCTGGTAATGAGCGAGAACGAAATCCTCGCCGTTATCGAAGGCTGATTACCCCCGTTCATTTTCCCGCTACTACAAAGTATTTAAGGAATATCGATCATGGCTGCTAAAGAAGTTAAATTCGGCGATTCCGCCCGCAAGAAAATGCTGGTTGGCGTAAACGTCCTGGCTGACGCGGTAAAAGCGACCCTGGGCCCGAAAGGCCGTAACGTGATCCTCGAGAAGAGCTTCGGCGCTCCGACCATCACCAAGGACGGCGTTTCCGTTGCCAAGGAAATCGAGCTGGAAGACCGTTTCGAAAACATGGGCGCGCAGCTGGTCAAAGACGTTGCCTCCCGTGCCAACGATGACGCTGGTGACGGTACTACCACCGCTACCGTTCTGGCTCAGTCGATCGTCAACGAAGGCCTGAAAGCCGTCGCTGCCGGCATGAACCCGATGGACCTGAAGCGCGGTATCGACAAAGCGACCATCGCTGTCGTTGCCGAGCTGAAAAAGCTGTCCGCACCATGCACCGACACCAAAGCGATCGCTCAGGTTGGCACCATCTCCGCCAACTCCGACAACTCCATCGGCGACATCATTGCCGAAGCCATGGAAAAAGTCGGTAAAGAAGGCGTGATCACCGTTGAAGAAGGCTCGGGCCTGGAAAACGAACTGTCGGTCGTAGAAGGCATGCAGTTCGACCGTGGCTACCTGTCCCCGTACTTCGTCAACAAGCCGGAAACCATGGTTGCCGAGCTGGAAGGCGCGCTGATCCTGCTGGTCGACAAGAAGATCTCGAACATCCGCGAAATGCTGCCAGTGCTGGAAGCCGTTGCCAAAGCCGGCCGTCCACTGCTGATCGTTGCCGAAGACGTTGAAGGCGAAGCCCTGGCGACTCTGGTTGTGAACAACATGCGTGGCATCGTCAAAGTCGCAGCCGTCAAGGCTCCAGGCTTCGGCGACCGTCGCAAGGCCATGCTGCAGGACATCGCCGTTCTGACCGGCGGTACCGTTATCTCCGAAGAGATCGGCCTGAGCCTGGAAAGCACCACTCTGGAACACCTGGGCAGCGCCAAGCGCGTGACCCTGTCCAAGGAAAACACCATCATCGTTGACGGTGCCGGCGTTGAAGGCGACATCCAGGCGCGTATCGCTCAGATCCGTGCCCAGGTTGCCGAGACTTCCTCGGACTACGACCGTGAAAAACTGCAAGAGCGTCTGGCCAAGCTGTCCGGCGGCGTTGCGGTGATCAAGGTTGGCGCCGGTTCCGAAGTAGAAATGAAAGAGAAGAAAGCCCGCGTTGAAGACGCCCTGCACGCAACCCGCGCAGCCGTTGAAGAAGGCGTGGTACCTGGCGGTGGCGTTGCGCTGATCCGCGCTCTGAACGCGATCATCAACCTGAAAGGCGACAACGCCGACCAGGACGTAGGTATCGCTGTTCTGCGTCGTGCCGTTGAAGCACCGCTGCGTCAGATCGCTGCCAACAGCGGCGACGAGCCAAGCGTTGTGGTCAACGAAGTCAAGAACGGCAAAGGTAACTTCGGTTACAACGCTGCGACTGGCGAATACGGCGACATGATCGAAATGGGCATCCTGGACCCAACCAAGGTAACCCGTTCCGCTCTGCAAGCTGCATCGTCGATCGGCGGTCTGATCCTGACCACCGAAGCGGCTGTTGCTGACGCACCGAAGAAAGACGGTGCTGCTGGCGGCGGTATGCCGGACATGGGCGGCATGGGTGGCATGGGCGGCATGATGTAAGCCAGCCTTACCCCGAAACGAAAAACCCCGCCTGCGATGAGCAGGCGGGGTTTTTTTATGTCCTGATTTTGTTATCTGGCGTTTGAGTAATCAGGCGTTTACCGGTTGTGCCTTCATGACCGCTTCAGCTTTGACTGTCGGGCGATACAGCACCCAGTAATACGACCCCAGACAGATCAGCCAGCAGAAAATCGCCGTCCACACGTTGTGCGAAAAAAAGTGCGCGCCCTGCATCATCCGGCTGATCGAGAACACCGAGCCCAGCGCAAAGGCAAAGATGAACGCCTGCCGCGCCAGTCGCGGGCGACGATCACGCAGCACGAAGAACAGCGCAAACAAGGTGAAACCCGTTGCGGCATGGCCACCGGGCCAGCAGCGGCCGGGCTTGTCGGTCGGCGGGCGGTGATCCAGCAGTTTGCTGTAGGTTTCATGGCCGCCGAACTGCTCGAGGCTCCACGGGCACTGCACGGCGGTCACGGCTTTCATCGGTGTCACGAATGAGGTCGCCAGGCCGAGGGACAGCACCAGACAGCCCAGTTCACGCTTGTACGGTTTGATCCGGTCGATGAAAAACGCACCGATGAAACCAATGACGGCGAACACCGAAAATGCGATCACCACCTGCTTGGCGCGATCGTGAAGGATGTTTTCCAGGAAGTAACTGTGGCGCCCGATGAAGTCGCCGGCGGCGGGGTCGTAGAACATCCGCGCCAGGTTCATGTCCAGATCGGTGAGTTCCAGCAGGATCAGAAGAGTGGCCGCGACGGCGGGAATCCCCAGGCACAGCCAGAAGTTCAGCGGGCGAGGGGCAGGGCGTACAACGCTTGATGACATGACGCGTCCAGAACGGGAAAACGCCCCGGAGCATCAGTCCGGGGCGCTTCGATTAACGATCGCTGACTTGCGCGGCACCCTCCTTGGGTGCTTTCCAGCCAAGCAGCTGTTGCTTGAAGCCATAACTGGCGGTTTGGTAATACGAGATGGCGCGGCTGACCAGCGGGTCGTCGCTGTTGACCCGGGACTCGCGGCTTTCGGTCAGTGCGTCGTCATGCCGACGCAGACCCTGGCGCGGGCTGAGGATCGCCAGATCCTTGCCGTCGAACAGCCCCAGATGCTGATAGTTGCCCACCACGACCCGAGGTGGCAGCGGGTTATCCTGCAGCAGATTGCGACCGAAGAACGTCGATTGGTAATCCAGGTTCAGCAGTCCCAGCAGCGTCGGCGCGAGGTCGATCTGGCTGGCCAGTTGCGCGTTTTCCCGTGCTTCGATCAGCTTCGGTGCATAGATGAACAGCGGGATCTGGTAGTTGGTGATCGGCAGGTCTTCCTTGCCCGCACTGCCGGCGGTGTGGTCGGCGACGAAGATGAAGATCGTGTTGTCGAACCACGGTTTCTGCCGCGCCTGCTCCAGGAACTGGCCGATGGCGTAGTCGGTGTACTTCACCGCACCATCGCGACCGTTGCCGGATTTGATGTCGATGCGGTTTTCCGGGTAGGTGTACGGACGATGGTTGGAGGTCGTCATCAGCTGCAACAGGAAAGGCTGCTGCTTGGCGTAATCGGCGTCCGCCAGCTTCAGCGTCTGCTTGTACAGGTCCTCGTCGGCCATGCCCCAGGCATTCTTGAAGTGAATTTCCGACTCGTCGACGCTGCTCTGGTCGACAACGCGATAGCCGTTGCCGCTGAAGAACGCGTTCATGTTGTCGAAGTAGCCACGGCCACCGTAGACGAACACGCTGTCATAGCCGACCGCGCTCAATTGCTGGCCGAGGCTGGCGAAACCGCTTTCGCGACCGATGCGCTTGACGATCGAACGGCCCGGCGTCGGCGGAATGGCCAGGGTAATGGCTTCCAGACCGCGGTCGGTGCGGGTGCCGGTGGCGTAGAAATTGTTGAAGTACAGGCTCTGTTTGCGCAACGCGTCGAGGTTCGGCGTCAGGTTGCGGCCATCACCATTGCTGCCCAGGTATTTGGCGCTGAGGCTTTCGATGGTCACCAGCACGATGTTCGGCTTGCGGGTGACGCCCGGGTTGTCGATATCGCGACGGATGTCCTGTGGATCCTGACCGACGAAGCGGGCATTGGGCTCGTTCAGTTCGGCACGCATCTGACCGGCGACTTTGTCCGCTGGCAGGCTCTTGTAGAACTGGCTGTAGTCCAGCTCGTTGTTACGGAACGCAGCGAAGAACTGATACGGGCCGTTGCTCGCCAGTTCGTTCTGATAGGCATTGCCGCCCTGGGCGCGCGGTGCGTCCTGGCTGATCAGTTGCAGACTCAGACCCGCGACCACCAGCAAGACCAATGCATTGAGCAGCCGCCCGCGCAATGGCGGCAGCGGGGCATCCAGTGCCGCGTTGAAAGGTTTGCGCAGCGCGAAACTCAACGCGATGGCCAGCACCGCCAGGATGCTCAGCAACTTGCCGATCGGGTAGGACTCCAGCACGTTGTTCAGCACTTCGTCGGAATACACCAGATAATCGACGGCGATGAAGTTGAAGCGCACCCCGAACTCATCCCAGAACAGCCACTCGGCCACCGCCGTGAACAGCATGGCGTACAGGCTGACCGTCAGCAGTCCTTGCAGGAACCAGCGGTGACCGCGCCGCCGCCACAGGCCCGGCGGGCACAGCAGCACATACAGGCCCATCGGCAGGGCCGCATAGGCGAGAAAGCCCAGGTCGTAGACCAGGCCGACGCCGAACACGGACAGCGCACCGCCACCGGCCTCATCCAGATGAGTCAGCAGCAGTACAGTGCGGGTGAGGAGAAACACGACCAGCCAGGCGCCGGTGACCAACAACAGATAGCGCATAGGCGCTGTCTTGAAGAAACCCATTGTTTTCTTTTCCTTTTATCAATGGCGCGGGAGTTTCGCGGCGCCACTGTAGTCAGGTTGTGAATCGATAGTGAAAACTTTGTTAAAGATTTATTTCTTCCGGGCAATTTCATCCGCCGGGGCACCAGCGCTGGCCCTGAGCCGAAACAGGCCTTAAGCTGCGCGGGCCATGACGGCCGTTACTGTGTACGGAAGAGGTGCCCATGCGAATTCTATTGGTCGAAGACAACCGCGATATCCTGGCCAACCTGGCCGATTACCTGGGCCTGAAAGGCTATACCGTCGATTGCGCCCAGGACGGTCTGTCGGGCCTGCATCTGGCCGCCACCGAGCACTATGACCTGATCGTGCTCGACATCATGTTGCCGGGCATCGACGGCTACACCCTGTGCAAACGCCTGCGTGAAGACGCCCGCCGCGACACGCCGGTGATCATGCTCACCGCACGCGATCAGCTCGATGACCGCTTGCAGGGCTTCAAGTCCGGGGCTGACGATTACCTGGTCAAGCCCTTCGCGCTGTCGGAACTGGCTGCACGAATCGAAGCCGTGATGCGCCGCACCCAGGGCGGTGGTCGCCGTTCCCTGCAGGTCGGCGACCTGAGCTACGACCTCGACACACTGGAAGTGACCCGCGAAGGCAAGCTGCTCAAGCTCAACCCGGTGGGCCTGAAACTGCTCGCGGTGCTGATGCAGAAGAGCCCCCACGTCCTGCGTCGGGAAATTCTCGAAGAAGCCCTGTGGGGCGACGATTGCCCGGACAGCGACAGCCTGCGCAGCCACGTCCACCAATTGCGTCAGGTGATCGACAAACCGTTCGCCAAACCACTGCTGCACACCGTGCACGGCGTGGGTTATCGCTTGGCCGAGGGCCGCGATGGAGTTTAAGCAGAGCCTTGCCCAGCGGATCATCATCGCTTTTGCGCTGATGAGCGCACTGGTGGCGGGGGCCTTCGCCATGGGCATTGTCGCGACCGTGCACCTGGTGGAAGAGAAACTGATTTCTGCTGGATTGGGCGGTGATCTGCAGCGCCTGTTGCTGATGGACAACGTTTCGGACTGGAGCCATCGGCCGGAGCCGGACCAGTTGTTCTATTTCAGCGGCGGCCCGGGGGACTTCGAGTTGCCCAAGGACTTGCGGCATCTGGATTCGGGGTTCCACGAAGTCTTCCGCGAACAGCTGTCCTATCACGCGATGGTCGAAATCGTCGACGGTCGGCGTTACGTGTTGCTTCAGGATCAAAGCGATTTCGAAGAGCGCGAGCGCGTGCTGTTTGCCGTGGTGCTGGTGGGCTTCGTGCTCAGTCTGGCGCTGGCGGTTTTCCTCGGCTGGGTGCTGGCGCGCAAGGTGATGGCGCCGGTGGTCCGGCTGGCGCGCCAGGTGCGTCATCGCGATCAGTTGCTGGGGCTGGCACCGCCGCTGGCGCCGGACTACGCCGCTGACGAAGTGGGTGAACTGGCGGTGGCCTTCGATGCGACGCTCGGGCGCTTGCGTCAGGCTTTGACCCGTGAGCGGTTGTTCACCAGTGACGTCAGCCACGAATTGCGCACACCGTTGATGGTACTGGCTACCTCCTGTGAACTGCTGCTGGAAAACCCGGGCATCGATCAGCGCGGCCGAGCCCAGGTCGAACGTATTGCCCGTGCCAGCGAAGAAATGCGCGAACTGGTACAGACCTTCCTGATGCTGGCCCGTGCCCAGCGCGAAGATGCGGGGGCGGCGCCGCGGCACAGTCTGGGTCAGGTGGCGGACAATCTGTTGGGCGTATGGCGCGAGCCGATCGAATCCAAGGGGTTGAAGCTGATTTTCGAACCGGGCAACCCGCCGGACACCCCTTATAACGCCACACTGCTCAATGCCGTGATGGGTAACCTGCTGCGTAATGCCCTGCACTACACAGAGCAGGGTTTCATTCGGCTGACGCTCAACGACAACGGCTTCGTGGTCGAAGACTCGGGTGTAGGCATTCCCGAGGAAAAGCGCGAGGAAATGTTCAAACCGTTCGTGCGCGGCAGCGAAAAACGCGGTGAAGGCCTTGGACTGGGGTTGTCACTGGTGCAGCGCATCTGTGAAAACCAGGGCTGGAGCGTCACTTTGAGTACGATGGAGCCCAATGGCTGCCGTTTCGAGGTAGATCTGGGCAAACAGGAATCCCTCCCAAATGGCACAAAAAAGCTGCCAACCTGAACGAAACCTGTATAACCTTGAAATAGTTCGTGGGTTTACGCGACGTTTTTTTCACAAAGGGATGACCTGACGCTGACACGCCCCTGCATAAGGTGGGGATATCAGCAATTCAGGAGTCCCGATGATGGCCGGCCCGATCAAACTCGATTTTTCCGAGAAGTACGACGACAACCATGCGCAGAAATATTTGCGCAAGCACCAGGATGGTCTGGGGCGTCGCCTGTCCAACTGGCGTGATCAGCAGTTGGCCCGCAAGGCGCTGACGCTGGTTGGCGAGCCGGGACTGGTGCTGGATCTGCCGTGCGGCGCCGGACGTTTCTGGCCGTTGCTGGCAGAAAAGCCCAATCGGGTAATCATCGGGGCAGACAATTCCGAGTCGATGATCAAGACGGCGATGCAGGCCCAGCCGGCGGATGTGGTGAAGCGGGTACAACCCTTGCACACCTCGGCGTTCGATATCGCGCTGCCTGACAACTCCGTGGACAGCATTTTCTGCATGCGTCTGCTGCATCACATCGGCGAGGCCGAGCATCGGCAGACGATTTTGCGCGAGTTCGAACGCGTGACCCGGGACAGTGTGATCGTTTCGTTGTGGGTAGACGGCAATTTCAAGGCCTGGAAGCGCAAGCGCGCGGAGAAACGCCGCGGCCAGGAAGGTTATCAGAACCGGTTTGTGCTACCGGCCGCTACGGTTGAAAAGGAATTCGAAGAGGCAGGATTCAGGATCCAGGAACAACTGGACTTCATTCCGCTCTATGCCATGTGGCGAGTTTACGTACTACGCAAGAGGTAAGAGGATGGCAGTGCAATTTGCAGCAGAAACGGGAGTCGCTCCCCAAGATCGCTTTGACTACTACTGGAACCAGCGCGGTGAGTGGGTGGAAGAACCCAACGTGCGTCGTGGTGGCGAAAGTGGCGTGCAGCGGGTGGTAGGGCGCGATGGTCAACTGCTGTATGCCAAACGCCAGACAGGACATATCTATCGCAGCTGGTTGCATCCCTTCGGCCGGCCGACCGTATTGCGTGAACTGGATGCGCTGACCGGCGTAGCCAGACTTGGCGTCCGGGTGCCGGAAATCGTTTTTTGCGGGGCCCAGCCTGATCCGCAGCACAAGTGGCGGGCGTTGCTGGTTACCAAGTCGCTGGACGGTTTCCAGGAATTTGAACAGTGGGAAGCGGCAGGTGGCCGCGAGCAGTACGGTGAAGCCGTGTATGAACGCGTGCTCAAGGACCTCGCCGAAAACCTGGCCCGCATGCACAAGGGCCGTTGGCAGCACAGCTGCATTTACATCAAGCACGTCTTTGTCCGCGTCACCGGCGAAGGCGACTCGGCCAAGGTCGAAGTGGCCCTGATCGATCTTGAAAAATGCCGTCAACGCCTCACCGCTCACCGTGCGGCCTCCCATGACATGAAACAATTGCGCCGCCACTCGTCGTTCAGCCCTACGGACTGGAAAAAACTCGTCTATTTTTATGAGACGGCGTTTGGCAGCGCTATCAAGGGTTTATAGCGATGAAACTAGAAATTGCGCGAGGTTTGTTTCTGGTAGGAGCCTTGGCAGTTGCATCTTTGGCGGTGGCGGCCTGGGAACAGCCACGCATGCAAGTAATCGGGGCATCGAGCAGCGATGCCCATTGTCCGATGCCGCGGGTGGCGAAAGCCTCCGTGGCAACCAAACCCGACCATGATTTGCTGCTGTTCATGTTCGGGCTTTCTCAAGGGATGAGGCCGCAGAGTTGAATCGATTGAAGAGTGCCAAAGGCCTCGCAGATGCGAGGCCTTTTTTGTGCGCGTGTGAAAACGGTGGTTACGGGGCGGGTGCGGGATCGGGTTTGGCCAGCACGGTGTAGACACAGGGCAGGACGAACAGCGTAAACAAGGTCCCGATCGACATCCCGGTGGCAATCACCGTACCGATATCAAAACGGCTCACTGCGCCCGCACCACTGGCGATGATCAACGGCACCATGCCGAACACCATGGCGGCGGTGGTCATCAGCACCGGCCGCAAGCGAATCGCCGCCGCCTCTTCAACGGCCTCGCGGGCCGTCAGGCCTTTTTCCTTGCGCAACTGGTTGGCGAATTCGACGATCAGGATCCCGTGCTTGCTGATCAGGCCGATCAGCGTTACCAGCCCGACCTGGGTGTAGATATTCATGCTCGACCAGCCGAGGAACAGCGGAATCAGCGCCCCGCAAATCGACAACGGTACGGTCACCAGAATAACCAGCGGATCCCGGAAACTCTCGAACTGCGCCGCCAGCACCAGGAAAATGATCGCCAGTGCCAGGGCGAAAGTCACCCACAGCGCACTGCCTTCCTGGACGAATTGCCGTGAGGCACCGCCGTAGTCGAAGGCAAAACCGGCAGGCGCTTCTTCCCGGGCGATCTGCACGACGCTGTCGATGGCCTCGCCCATGCTGACCAGCGGGAACCCGGACAGCTTCGCCGCGTTGAGTTGCTGGAACTGGTTGAGCTGTCGCGGGCGTGCCCGGTCGGTCACGGTGATCAGGGTCGACAGCGGCAACAACTCGCCCTGGGTGTTTTTCACGTAGTAGTTGTTCAGCCAGTCCGGGTTGTCGCGATAGGCCCGTTCAACCTGGGCGATCACCTTGTAACTGCGACCCTCGATGGTGAAGCGGTTGATTTCCGCCTCGCCGAGCAAGGTGGCGAGCGTGCCGCCCAGATCCTGCATCGACACGCCCATCTGCGCCGCTTTCGCGCGGTCGATATCGACCACCACTTCCGGTTTGTCGAAGGCCAGGTCGAGGTCGACGAAGGCGAACTTGCCCGACTCCATGGCGCGTTTCTTGATCCGGTCAGCCACCTGCAGCAACAGCTCGTAGTCGTTGGCCGTGTTGATCACGAATTCGAATGGCAGGCCCTCGCCGGTGCCGGGCAGGGAGGGCAGGTTGAAGCCGAAGATCTGCAAACCCGGGATGCTGCCGAGCTTGCCCTGCACCTCGGGAAGAATCTGCATCTGTGTACGGCTGCGTTCGTTCCATGGCTTGAGCAGGAAACCACCGATGCCGCTCTGCACACCGTTGTAGCCGTTGATCTGGAACGACGAGTAGTACTCCGGGAATTCCTTGAAGATTTTCACGAATTCTTCGGTGTAGGTGTTCAGGTAATCGAGGTTGGTCGGTTGCGGCGCGTTGGCCATCATGAAAATGATGCCCTGGTCTTCGTCCGGCGCCAGTTCCGATTTGGTGAACTTGAGCAGCACCGGAATCAGGCACAGCACGATCACTGCGAACACCAGCACCACCGGCCGGGTGTTGAGCGTGCCGTGGAGCATGCTTTGATAGCGTCGCTTGAGGTTTTCGAAGATGCGGTCGAGTCGGTGGGCAAGTCCGCTGGGGTTTTCCTCGTGACGCAACAGCAGGGCGCACATCATCGGCGACAGCGTCAGGGCGACGATACCGGAAATCACCACGGCCCCGGCGAGGGTCAGCGCGAACTCCTTGAACAGGGCCCCGGTCAGCCCGGTCAGAAAACCGATCGGCGCATACACCGCCGCCAGGGTGATGGTCATCGACACCACCGGCATCGCGATTTCCCGGGCGCCTTCGAGTGCGGCCTCCAGCGGAGTCTTGCCTTCCTCGATATGCCGGTGGATGTTTTCCACCACGACGATGGCATCGTCCACCACCAGACCGATGGCCAGCACCATCGCCAGCAGGGTCAGCAGGTTGATCGAGTAACCCATCATCTGCATGAAGAACATCACGCCGATCATCGACAGCGGAATGGTGACCACCGGGATCACCACCGAACGCAGGGCGCCGAGAAACAGGAACACCACCACGATCACGATCAGCACGGCTTCGAACAGGGTTTTCACCACTTCATCGATGGAGGCCTGGATGAACAGCGTGGCGTCGTAGGCGATTTCGCTCTTGAGGTTGGGCGGCAACTGGGCTTCCAGCTCCGGCATGATCTTGCGCACTTCCTTGATCACGTCGAGCGGGTTGGCGCCGGGGGTGGCCTTGATCCCGATGTACACCGAGGGTGTGCCACCGAAGGAGCTGATGGAGTTGTAGTTCTCCGCGCCCATTTCCACCCGCGCCACATCGCTCAGCAGCACGCGGCTGTCACCGTTGACCTTCAGCGGAATCTTGCCGAAGGCCTCGGCGGACTTCAGTTCGGTGTTGGCGTTGATACTGGTGACCACGTATTCGCCTTTCACTTCGCCGGCGGCGGAGAGGAAGTTGTACTGGCGCACGGCATTGGTCACGTCGCTGGCGCTGAGACCGAAACCGGCGAGTTTCACCGGGTCGATCCACAGGCGCATGGCGAACACCTGGTTACCCAGAATCTCGGCTTCGGCCATGCCTGGCAGCGTCGCCAGTTTTGGCTGGATCACCCGCGACAGGTAGTCGGTGATCTGCGGGTTGCTCAATTCCTTGCTGAAGAAGCTGATGTACATCAGCGCCGAGGCATCGGCGGATTCCTTGCTCAGCACCGGGTCTTCGGCATCCTGCGGCAGTTTGTTCTTGACCTCGTTGGCCTTGGCCAGCAGTTCGGTGAACAGTCGGTCGCTGTTGGAACCGATGCGTGCGTAGATCGAAATCACCGAGAAGTTCTGGCGACTGACCGAGGTCATGTAGTCGATACCTTCGGCGCTCGCCAGGCTCTGTTGCATCGGCTGGGTGATGTATCCCTGGATGGTTTCGGCGTTGGCCCCGGGATAAGCGGTGGTCACCGTGATCAGGGCGTTTTCCATCTGCGGATACTGGCGCAACGGCAGCTTGCTCCAGGCCTGGAAGCCCAGCAGCACAATCAGCAGGCTGACCACGGTGGCGAGCACCGGGCGGCGAATGAACGGATCGGTAAAGGCCATGAGAATTCCTTGATCAGTCGGCGCGGCGCGGACTGTTCTGCTCGCCGAGGGTCTTGTCTTCGCTGATGGCGATGTGGGCGCCGTTGTCCAGTTTGATCTGGCCGGCCGTCACCACTTGCTCGCCGCTCTGCACGCCCTTGTTGATCATCACCAGGCCTTCGCGGCGCTCACCGGTTTCAATGAAACGACGCTCGGCGATCAGCACCGGCTGGCCCTTGTCGTCTTTCTCGACGCTGCCGTCCTCGGCCTTTTTCTGCCCGACCACGTAGATCGAGTTGCCGTAGAGGGTGTAGGTGATCGCACTTTCCGGTACGACGATGTGTTTCTGCGGATCCGGCAGCAGCACTTCAAGGCTGGCGAACATGCCCGGCAGCAGCTTGCCGTCAGGGTTGGCCAGCGTCGCGCGAACCAGAATGTTGCGGGTGGTGCTTTCGACAATCGGGTTGATCGCGCTGATGGCGCCGGGAAAATTCTGGCCGGGATACGCGGCTACCGAAATCTGCACCGGTTGGCCGATGGCCAGTTTCGGCACTGATTGTTCGGGCACATAGAAGTCGGCGTAGAGGCTGCTCAGATCCTGCAGGGTGGCGATTTTCGTGCCGCTGGCGAGGTAGTCGCCGATGTCGACCTGACGGATGCCGATGGTGCCGCTGAACGGTGCGACGATGCGTTTTTTCGCCAGCGACGCATTGAGCTGATTGACCGTGGCGCGGTTCTTTTGCAGCACCGCCGAGAGCCGGTCGAACTCGCCCTTGGAAATCGCGCTGCTGCCCACCAGTTGGCTGCCGCGGCCGAAGTCCAGTTGCGCCAGGCCAAGGTCGGCCTTGGCGGTTTCCAGCAAGGCGGATTCGACGGCGCTGTCGAGTTGCAGCAACGGTTGCCCGGCCTTGACCTTCTGGCCTGATTCGAACTTCAGCTCGGTCACGGTGCCGGCGACTTCCAGGCTCAGCTCGACCCCTTGGAGCGCCTTGAGCGTGCCGACGGTAGGCAGGCGCATCTGCCACGGGCGCTCGGCGGCTGTGGCCACGGCGACACTGATCGGCGGTTTCGGTTTGGCAAAGCCCTGGATCATCGTGTAGATCGAGAAGGCCTTGTAACCGGCGAGAAGCAGAACGATCAGCAGTACAACACCCAACATGATCAGCATGCGGCGACGCAGCATATTCCAGTTCCTTGGAGAAAATCAGGCGAGACAGGCGGGAACATTACCCCGACTCCGGCAGGGATTCCAACTGCCAGTTTTTACAGGGTATGAGGGGATAAGGTGGAAGTGGGGAGAACCGCCGACCGAACGGCCGGCGGCGATTTTCAGGCCATCAGGTGCAGATGGTTGTCCCAGAGCCCTGCGGGCAGATCCAGCGGTTTGGCCAGCAGTTCATCCTGGCGGCAATCGTAGTAGCGGCAACGTCCTTGCCCCGAGGTCACGACAAAGCCGTCCTTCACCGCACCGACACCGGCGCAGTCGGGCAACGGTGCGTCGAGGCGCACTTCGCCGCTGTCCAGATCCCAGATGAAGAAGCGGTTGCCACGCGGTGCGGTCAGTGCCACCAGACGCAGATCGCTGTGCACGGCGACGCTGGCGGTGTAGTGCCCCATCGACTGCAACTGATGCTCCGGCACCGGGAACGCCTCGAACGGCTGGCCCGGACGCTTGATCGCCAGCAGCTCGGAACGCTCCTGGGAAGGTCCCATGAATTGCTGGCCGGCGACGATGGTGCCATCGCTGGCGATGCCCAGGTGGCGCACGCTGTTCATCTGCTGGGCGAGGGTTTCCTTGCTCAGCAGAGTGCCGTCGCGCTGCATCAACACCAGGCTTGGTTCCATAGCGTCGAGGTTCATGTCGACCCGGCTTTCGGCCTCGGTGCGAATCCCGCCGTTGGCCACCACCAGCGTTTCGCCGTCAGGCATCCATGACACTTGATGCGGGCCGAGACCGTGGGTGGAAATCTCGCCGCTGTGTACCAGCCGTTCACCCTCGAACTTGTACACCCCGAGCAAGCCACGTCCCGGATCGGTGGTGTCGTTTTCGGTGGCGTACAGGTAATCGCCGCTGTGATGGATCACCGCGTGGCCGTAGAAATGCCGGTTCGGCTGCGAGGTCACGGTCTGCAGCAACGCACCGTCGCGCAGGTCGATCAGGTAGCTCTCGGTGCCCGGGCGCCGGGCAACGAACAGCGCGATCGGCAGCGTCGGGTGATTGATGATGTCGTGGCAGCGCTGACCGACTTCGGTGGCGAACACCCGGGTGCCGTCCAGCCGATAACCGACGGCGTAGTGCTTGCCGTCGGTATCGTCCCGCGCCGACAGCAGCAGCGGGCTCTGATCCTTGCGCTTGAACAGCGTCCAGCCGCCCAGTGTCACTGCTCCCAGCAGCAAACTACCTAAAGTCAGAGCCTGGCGTCGCAGCATGGCAGTTGCCCTCATCAGTCACCGTCGTTGGCGTTGAAGCCCAGTTGGATGCCCAGCGCCTTGGCCAGTTCGCCTTCGTGCAGGCGATGGACGACGTTGAGGCTGTCGTAGATGTCGTTGAGTTGCTGGCGACCGGCGTCGTCTTCGAGCATTTCGGTCAGCGAGCGCTGAGTGCTGCCAAACAGTTTGAGCGAGGCTGCGTACGCCGCATCGATCTTGTCCGCCAACGGTTTCTGCTCGGCCGGCAGCAAGCCGCGCAGGCCTTTGTTGTCGACGCCTTCCCACACGGTCTTGGCGGCGGCGAGGCTGGCTTCCATCGCCGTCAGCGACGACTGGCTGCGCCATGCATCGGCCTGGAACGGTTGCGGCACGCCTTTGCTCTGGCGGCCCATCGGGGTGCCGAGTTTTTTCTTCAGGGTGTCGAGGGCGGTGACCTGTACCCGCAGCAGATCGGCGATCGCTTCGTGGGAGTCGGCGTAGCGCTGGTTGGGGAACTTGCTCATCTGCGCGAGCATGCCGTCGTTGTTGTTCCAGTTGCTCAGAATCTCTTCGGCCAGTTGTTTCTGGCGTTCGCCGATGGCTACCAGCAACGGGCAGTATTTGGCTTTCTGTTCGTCGTTGGCCACGTCAGGCTTGGCGTCGAACAGGATGTATTCGTAGGCCGACAGGCCTTGCACCACAACGCTGGACTTGGCCAGGGCGGCGGCGTCGATCTGCGGCTGGGCGGTGACCAGTTGCTCGACCTGACGGCCGACGAGGTTCTTCTTGTCCGGCCAGAACTGCACCTGCCACGAACGGTTGCCCTCGGACAGCGGGCCGATCAGCAGCGGTTGCAGTTCGGCCCAGGCTTTCTGCGCGTGCAGGAAGTCGGCGCGGGCGGTCTCCAGGTTTTCCTTGCCCTGGCAGTAGGCGAGGGCGCTGACGGCCAGTTGCCGGTCGGCTTCGACCCAGCGGGTGTAGGTCGGCAGGATCACCGATTTGGCGATGGCGGCCGAGGTGACGGCTTGCGGATCCTGCGGTGAGCAGGCGCCGAGGGCCAGTGCGGCAAGGCTGGTGAACAACAGCTTGGGACGGAACATGTCGGGCTCCCGATTCTTTTAAGTGTTTAAAGTGAATTCAAGAACGCCAGCAGCGCGGCACGCTGCTCGGCATTGAAAGACAAAACCTGTTGCTGCGCCGCCCGGGCTTCGCCGCCATGCCAGAGCACGGCTTCGAGCAGGTTGCGGGCGCGGCCGTCGTGCAGAAACTGGGTGTGACCGCTGACTGCCTGTGTCAGACCGATGCCCCACAACGGCGGGGTGCGCCAGTCGCGGCCGCTGGCCTGGAACTCGCTGCGGTTGTCGGCCAGGCCTTCACCCATGTCATGCAGCAGCAGATCGCTGTACGGGCGAATCACTTGATTGGCCAGTTCAGGTTCGGCCGCGTTGGCGGCGGTGGTGTATTTCGGCGTGTGACAGGACTGGCACCCCGCCTGGAAAAACAGATTCTTGCCGGCCAGCACCTGAGCATCGTTGACGCCACGGCGTGCGGGAACGGCGAGGTTGCGGGTGTAGAACAGCACCAGGCGCAGGATGTTGTCGCTGACTTCAGGTTCGCCGTCCGGGCCGTTGCCATTGGGCGCCTGTTTGCAGGCGATTTGCGCGTCGGTGCAGTCATCAAACGGTCTCAGGCTCGTGGTGAGGCCCATATCACCAGAAAACGCGTGAACATTTTGTTGATTGAGGTTCGGTTGCCCGGCTTTCCAGCCAAATCGGCCCATCACGGTCTTTTGCTGCGCGTCGTCCCAGACCCGGTTGGGCCGGCCGTTGATGCCGTTGTTCTCTTTGGCCTGCGCGGTGGCGTTGGCGAGGATGGCTTCTTCGGGGATCGCTTCGAGTAGGCCCAGGCCGATCATCGGCGGAGCAACCCGTGCGGAGAAACGGGTGTCCGGGTGCATCGGGCCATAGCCAAGCTGAGAGAACTGCAACACCGGTTTGCGCAGTTCGACTTCGGTGCCGTCCTTGAAACGCACCGGCACCGGCGTGTAATCGACCCGCACCTTGCCTTCCGGCGCGACGCCAGGCACGGCCATGTCCTGGAACTGTCCGCCGTAGACTGGCTCCGGCACCACACCGACCTGCTCGATCAATCTGGCGTACTGCGGCGCATCGGGAATCGACAGACGCACCAGCATCGATACGGCGTTCGGCGCATCCGGGGGCGGTGGATGGCCGCGACCGTCCTTGATGTGGCAGCCCTGACAGGCGTTGGTGTTGAACAACGGGCCGAGGCCATCGCGGGCGGTGGTGGTCGACGGCGCGATCACCCAGGGGCTGCGAAAGAAACTGTTGCCGACGCTGAAGTCCACCCGGCGCGAAGGTGGCAGGTTGGCCGAGGGCAGGGAAAATGAATTCTGATCGGTCTTGCGCACGGTCGCGGCACCGCCGGAGCGGGCTTCACCGGGCTCGGCCTTGGTGAAACGCGGGGCGTCATCGCAGGCACTCAGGCCAAGGGCCAGAAACAGTGCGGACAAGCGAAGAGGCAACGACGGCATCAGACTTCCTGCGGACGGGCAAAAATAAAGGCGCAAAGTCTAACAGGGCGAGGGGGTTTGAATAAGAGGAATTATCGTTTGCTTGATACAAGTCAGGCCGGCCGAAACGAACAAGGCGACCCGAAGGTCGCCTTGTTCAGTCAGACAGCGATGATCAGAACTCGTGATCGGCGTTGTCCGGGTTCAGGTCGCTGATGCCCAGTTTGCCGGCAGCCGCTTCGATCGAACCGGTCTGCTTGACCAGCGAGGCGATGGCGTCACGGACGATCTGGTTACCGGCGGTGTTGCCGGCGGCGATCAACTGGTCGTAGTGCTCACCCTTGTTGGCGTGATCGACCATGACCTGGATCTTGGCTTCGGTAGCGGCCAGATCGTTTTTCAGAGCGGTGTCGGCAGCCGGGTCAACCTTGGCCACCAGCGACGACAGGCTGGCGCCGGTCATCTTGGTGCCGTCGACGCGGGTGTACTCGCCCAGATAGACGTTACGAATGCCTTTGGCATCGTAGAAGTGCGAGTTGTGGGTGTTGTCGCTGAAGCAGTCCTGTTCGTCTTCCGGGGAGTTCGCTTCCAGGGACACTTTCATGCGCTCGCCGGCCAGCTCGCCCAGGGACAGGCTGCCCATGCCGAACAGCATTTTGCGCAGGCCGCTTTCAGCCGGTTCGGCTTCCAGGGTGGCGCGGTAGTTGTCGGCCACGTTCGGCTTCCAGTTGCCGACCATTTCTTCCAGGTCGCTGACCAGCAGTTGGGTCACGGCTTTCAGGTAGGCACGACGACGATCGTTGTGACCGCCGGTAGCGCCGGCGCCTTCCAGGTAGTCCGACGCCGGACGGTTGCCGGCGCCAGGGCCGGTGCCGTTCAGGTCCTGGCCCCAGAGCAGGAATTCGATGGCGTGGTAGCCGGTGGCAACGTTGGCTTCGGAACCGCCCAGCTCGTTCAGGCTGGCGAGTTTTTCCGGAGTGATGTCCTTGACGTCGACCTTGTCTTCGCCGACCTGTACTTCAGTGTTGGCGATGATGTTGGCGGTGGCGCCCGGGTTGCCCAGGGCGTGCTCGTAGGATTTGTCGACGTAGTCGATCAGACCCTCGTCCAGAGGCCAGGAGTTAACCTGACCTTCCCAGTCGTCGATGATGGTGTTGCCGAAGCGGAACACTTCGCTCTGCAGGTAAGGAACGCGGGCGGCGATCCAGGCTTCACGTGCGGCTTTCAGCGTGTCGGCGTTCGGCTTGGCGAGGAAGGCGTCGATAGTGGTCTGCAGGGTTTTCGCGGTGGATTCGGCATCGCTGTAAACGGCGAAGACCATGTCGGCGTAGTGCGCGACCACAGCCTTGGCAGCGGCTTCGTCGACTTTACCGGCAGCGGCAGGCGTCGCCGGTGCGGCGGTGCTGGCGGCTGGCGTCGGCGCAGCTGGAGCGGCGGCCTTGTCTTTACCTTCGCCGCAACCGGCGAGGGAAATGGCGATGGCCAGCAGACTGGCGGTAGCCAGAGGCATACGAATCATGGCGAACATCCTGCTTCGGTAATTGAGTGGACAGGCGCGGGGGTGCGCAAAAGCTGCGACATAATGCAAATCTTTCGCATTATGTGTAAAGGGTTGTAGCTGGAAATATTTCCTGTTTGCGCAGGGGTTGCGCTGGATCAACGGCGTGGGTTCTTCCCGGTATCGGTGGCGGGGAGTCTTGTGCCGGAGGTTTCAGAGAATGGCGGCGTTGCTGCGTTGCGCCTGCTTGAGATACACGCTCAGTTCCCGCGCCGGCAGCGGCTTGCTGTAGTGATAGCCCTGACCTTCGTGGCAGCCTTCGGAGATGATGTAGGTCTCCTGTTCGGCGGTTTCCACGCCTTCGGCGATCACCTGCATGCCCAGGCTCTTGCCCAGTTGAATGATGGCGCGAACGATAGTCGCGTCATCGTCGTCATCCAGCAGGTCCTGGACGAAGCTCTTGTCGATCTTGATCTTGTCCAGCGGCAGACTCTTGAGATAACTCAGCGAGGAATAGCCGGTTCCGAAGTCGTCGATGGCGATCAGTGCGCCGGAGCGGCGCAGGCTCAGCAAGTGCTGGGCGGCGGTGCTGATGTCTTCCATCAGGCCGGTTTCGGTGACTTCCAGTTCCAGGCTGCGCGGTGGCAGGCGGTACATCTGCAACAGGTTGTTGACCACTCTCGGCAGCTCGGCGTGGTGCAGTTGCACGGTGGACAGGTTGACCGCCATGCGCAGGTCGACGAAACCCTGATCGTGCCATTCACGCAGTTGCTTGCAGGCCTGATCCAGCACCCACTCACCGATGGCGATGATGGTGCCGTTCTGTTCGGCCAGCGGAATGAACAGGTCCGGCGGCACAAGTCCGTGCTCCGGGTGTTGCCAGCGAATCAGCGCCTCGACGCCGACCACGCGGTGATCGCGGTAGCTGATCTGTGGTTGATAGACGAGGTAGAACTGATCCCGCAGCAGGGCGTCGCGCAGGTCTTTTTCCAGCTCGCGACGGCGGCGCATCTCGCTGTCGACGCTGGCGATATAGAACTGATAGCGGTTGCGCGAGCGGGTCTTGGCCAGGGTCATGGTCTGCTCGGCTTTCTGCAACAGCTTCTCGGTGCTGTCACCATCCTCCGGGAACAGGGTGATGCCGATGGTCGCGCGCAGGCGAATCTCTTGATGATCCAGGGCGAACGGGGCTTCCAGGTCGTCGAGGATGCTTTGCGCCAGTTCCGCAGCTTCGTAAGGCTGCTCGATGTCGGCCTGCACCAGGGCGAACTGGTCGCCACCCAGTCGGGCGAGGGCGCCGAGGCGTCCGCTGTGGGCACGCAGGCGATCCGCCAGGGCCAGCAGCAACTGGTCGCCGGTCTGGTAGCTGAACTGTTCGTTGATGCCTTTGAAATCATCCAGCCCGACGCACAACACCGCGACCCGGCGCTGCAGCTTGCCGGCATCCACCAAAATCTTGTCCAGTTGCTGCTGCAACTGCTGGCGGTTCGGCAGACCGGTGAGAAAGTCGTATTGGGCCATGCGCAGCAGGCTGTTTTCCGCTTCGTGGCGCAGATGGGTGTTGCGTTCGATGGATTCGAGCAACTGGTTGGCGGTGTTGATCCAGATCCCGAGTTCGTTTTTCTCGTGACCCTTGAGCTGCGGAATCTTGTGTTCGCTGGGGCGATCCGGGTTGATTTCCGTGAGGTGCTCGATGATCCGCGACAGGGGTTTGGTCAGCAGCCAGTGATAGACCAGATACAACACCAGCCCCATGGCCAGGGCGCGCAACACGCCGGAAATGAAGATGATCACCGAGCTGACGATGAAACCCTGGCCGTAGGTGGCGGTGTCGAGGGTGATGCTCAGGTCGCCGTAATATTCGCTGTAGGGACCGCGCCCCACCAATTGGGTGGTGAAGGTTCGTTCCTGGCCGAGGATCAGGTCGGTCAGCCAGCGGCTGCTGGATTGCTGCAATTCACGGGATTTCTGCGCGAGCATCGCTTCGTTGGGATGCCCGATGGAGGCCTGGCGCACGGCGTCGTCCTGGAACAGGCCTTCGATTACCTGCATGCCCATTTCCCGGTCCAGGCTGTAGACCGCCTGGGTCGAGGGATCGCGGAACATGTCGAGGATGCGTTCGGCATCGCCGGCGACGGCCTGACGGGTTTTATAGGCATCGAAGACAATCTGCGCGCAGCTCAAGACCACGCCGACGATCAATGCCGACAGGAGCACGACCCGGAGCAACTTCACCGACAAGCTGTTCTTGAGTTCCAGCTTCAAAGGGTTATTCCTTGTTCCGTGCGGGTAGCGTCAAGTTGCCATGAGTATTGGCAATCCCGTGTTGGCAGTCAAAGGGACAATCGAACCGCGGAAAGTTTGTCCGTGGCCTTGGCCGAAATGCGGCTGCCTGGAGTAGTTGCCCTGATTGTACTGTGTCGGTAGTTTTGCTCTCCAACTTGAGGGGCTTCGGACAATTTTTCCTCTGTTTGATGTTAGTCCGCTGTGGCTTGGGAGCAAGGGGGCAAGGGCTGCTTTGCGTGTGGGAAATGGCCTTGTTTGTGACGGGATTCGCCGACCTGATTGCACAGATATAAAAAAACCCGGCAATAGCCGGGTTTTTGTCTGGCGCGCAGCTTAAGCGGTGAAGGTCTTGCCTTCGAACTGCTCGGCCACGAACTTCCAGTTGACCAGGTTCCAGAACGCTTCAACGTACTTCGGACGCAGGTTACGGTAGTCGATGTAGTAAGCGTGTTCCCAGACGTCGCAGGTCAGCAGCGGGGTGTCGCCGCTGGTCAGCGGGTTGCCGGCGCCGATGGTGCTGGCCAGGGCCAGGGAACCGTCAGCCTTTTTCACCAGCCAGCCCCAGCCGGAACCGAAGGTGCCGATCGAGGTTTTGCTGAACTCTTCCTTGAACTTGTCGAACGAACCGAACGCCGCGTTGATGGCATCAGCCAGTGCGCCGGTTGGTTGACCGCCGGCGTTTGGCGCCAGGCAGTTCCAGTAGAAGGTGTGGTTCCAGACCTGAGCGGCGTTGTTGAAGATGCCGCCCGAGGAAGTCTTGACGATCTCTTCCAGGGTCTTGCCTTCGAACTCGGTGCCTGGCACCAGGTTGTTCAGGTTCACGACGTAGGTGTTGTGGTGCTTGTCGTGGTGGAATTCCAGGGTTTCCTTGGAAATGTGCGGCTGCAGGGCATCGTGTGCGTAAGGCAGCGGCGGCAATTCGAAAGCCATGATGATTCTCCTAATCAGGTCTGTTGCGGTGAGCGCAAGGCCGATCACGGGCGGCCAGAAATGCACCGGCGAGTTTTTACTCTTTGCGGCGCAGGGTTCGGATCATAGCACCGGGGGTGCGGCATAACCACGCAACAACTGTGTGGGATAGAGGTTCCAGAGCCTTTTGGAATAAATCACGAAGCCAATATCAATTGCCCGGCTACCGTGAACATCATCACTGCCACCAACAGATCGAGAATTCGCCAGGTGCCCGGCCGCGCCAGCCACGGTGCCAGCCACGCCGCGCCGAACGCCAGGGTGAAAAACCATAGCAGCGAAGCACTCGCCGCGCCCACGACATAAGCGCCGGGCACCGATTGTTGCGCGCCGAGGGAGCCGATCAGCAGCACGGTGTCCAGATAGACGTGCGGGTTGAGCAAGGTCACCGCCAGCGCGCTGAGCATCACCGCCCGCAACGAGCGCACGGTCTGGTTTTCACCCTGTTGCAGACTCTGTTTCGAAAACGCCCGGCGCAACGCCTGGCTGCCGTACCAGATCAGGAACACCGCGCCGCCCCAGCGGGCAACCGCCAGTAACGTCGGGTTCTGCGCCAGCACCGTGGCCAGTCCGAATACGCCTGCCGCCACAAGTAACGCATCGCAGGCGACGCACAGCGCGGCGACCGGCAGGTGGTGTTCACGACGCAGACTCTGGGCGAGGACAAAGGCATTCTGGGTGCCGATCGCCATGATCAGCCCGAAGGCCACCAGCAGGCCGTTGGTATAGCTTTGCCACATGACAATTACTCCGCGTTGGCTGCGAGATCGCGCAGCACTTGCATGGCGCGTTCAGCGTCGGCCTGACCGACAAACAAATGGTCGTGGTAGTAGCCGGCAATCACGTTGCAGCTGATACCGGCCTTGCCCAGTGCAGTGGCGAATGCGGCGGTCAGTCCGACCGCCTCCAGCGCCGAATGCACGTTCAAGGTGATCCAGGCCGCGACATAGTCGAAGCTGAAACCGGCGCGTTCGGCGTGGGAGCGTTCGAGAATCACCGTCAGGCCTTCCTGCTCACGGAAACTTCCGACAACTTCCAGACCGCTCGGCAACTGCCCGTCGCGCAAGGTGCAGAACACATATTCGCCGGCATTGAGCTGCGGGCTCATGCTGCGCAGCAGGGTGGACAACGAGGTTTCGCCAGCCATGGGGGTGGTCCTTGATAAAGAGTGCTTGCTGGCTATTCTCCGGGCAGACGCTGTATAAGAAAAACCAATAGTGCTGATCGCTCATTAGGAAAACTGATGTTCGACTATAAATTGCTTTCCGCTCTGGCCGCCGTGGTCGAGCAGGCCGGATTCGAACGGGCGGCGCAGGTGCTGGGCCTTTCGCAATCGGCGATTTCCCAGCGGATCAAACTGCTGGAAGCGCGGGTCGGTCAGCCGGTGCTGGTGCGCGGGACACCGCCGTCACCCACCGAGATCGGCCGGCGTCTGCTCAACCATGTGCAGCAGGTGCGCCTGCTCGAACGGGATCTGCAGACGCTGGTGCCGGCACTGGACGAAGAGGGCCTGCCGGAACGGCTGCGTATCGCCCTGAACGCCGACAGCCTCGCCACCTGGTGGGCCGAGGCCGTGGGCGACTTCTGCGCCGAACAACACCTGTTGCTGGACCTGATCGTCGAAGACCAGACCGTCGGCCTCAAACGCATGCGCGCCGGTGAAGTCGCCGCATGCCTGTGCGCCAGCGAACGGCCGGTGGCGGGCGCCCGCAGCGTGCTGCTCGGCGCCATGCGTTATCGGGCGCTGGCCAGCCCGGCGTTCATCGAGCGGCATTTCCCCGATGGCGTGCGGGCCGAGCAACTGCCGCGCACCCCGGCGCTGGTGTTTGGCCCGGACGACTTTCTGCAACATCGTTATCTCGCTTCCCTCGGCGTCGATGGTGGTTTCGAACATCATTTGTGCCCGTCGTCCGAAGGTTTCATCCGCCTGACCGAAGCCGGGCTCGGCTGGGGGCTGGTACCGGAATTACAGGTGCGCGAGCAACTGGAACGCGGCGTGTTGCGCGAGCTGTTGCCAGATAAACCGATCGACGTGCCGTTGTACTGGCATCATTGGCGCAATGGCGGCCAGTTGCTGGGGTTGTTGACCGAGCAATTGGTGCGTTCGTCGTCGCAATGGCTGGTGGCCTGAAAGCAGCTACGAGCGTCAAGCTGCAAGCGGCAAGTAAAGCGCTTGCGTACTGTTTTTACCTTGCAGCTCGAAGCTTGAAGCTTGCAGCTGGTTTTGTTGGAGCTCTACATGAAAATTCTGGTCACCGGCGCAAGCGGCTTCATTGGCGGACGCTTTGCGCGTTTTGCCCTGGAGCAGGGCCTGGACGTGCGGGTCAACGGCCGCCGGGCCGAAGGCGTCGAGCATCTAGTGCGTCGCGGCGCCGAGTTCGTCCAGGGCGACCTGAGCGACCCGGACCTGGTGCGTGCGCTCTGCACCGACGTCGAAGCCGTGGTGCATTGCGCCGGCGCGGTCGGGCTGTGGGGGCGCTATCAGGACTTTCATCAGGGTAATGTGCAGGTCACCGAGAACGTGGTCGAAGCCTGCCTCAAACAGCGGGTGCGGCGTCTGGTGCATCTGTCGTCGCCGTCGATCTATTTTGACGGCCGCGACCACCTCGGCCTGACTGAAGAACAAGTGCCCAAGCGTTTCAAACATCACTACGCGGCGACCAAATACCTGGCCGAGCAGAAAGTCTTCGGCGCCCAGGAGTTCGGCCTCGAAACCCTGGCCCTGCGCCCGCGTTTCGTCACCGGCGCCGGCGACATGAGCATCTTCCCGCGCCTGCTGAAAATGCAGCGCAAGGGGCGTCTGGCGATCATCGGCAACGGCCTGAACAAGGTCGACTTCACCAGCGTGCACAATCTCAACGAAGCGTTGCTGAGCAGCCTGCTGGCGACCGGTTCGGCGCTGGGCAAGGCCTACAACATCAGCAACGGTGCGCCGGTACCGTTGTGGGATGTGGTCAATTACGTGATGCGCAAGATGGAAGTCCCACAGGTCACGAAGTACCGGTCCTACGGGCTGGCCTACAGTGTGGCGGCGCTCAACGAAGGCGCGTGCAAACTCTGGCCGGGACGGCCCGAGCCGACCTTGTCGCGCCTGGGCATGCAGGTGATGAACAAAAATTTCACCCTCGACATCAGCCGCGCCCGGCATTATCTGGACTACGATCCGAAAGTCAGTCTCTGGACGGCCCTCGATGAGTTCTGTGGCTGGTGGAAAGCCCAGGACATTCGTTGATACGAAGTGCTGAACCCCGCCGCGGGTTGGGGGTCAATCCCTGCGGCTGCGGGGTTTATACTGCGCCGCAATCAGCCATTACCGGGTTTCACAAAGGTTGCCTCAATGTCCATGCGTAACGATGCCCACGACGATTTCGACGATGTTCCGAGCCTGCGCGCCGACACACTCGATGACGACGATTTCCCGACCACCGCCCGCACTTCCGTGCATTCGCGCACACCGCCAGTGGTCAAGGTCAAATCTGCGAGCACCGGGCCGTTGTGGGCGCTGGTCGGCGCGTTGTTCTTTGCTTTCATCGGCCTGGCCTGGTGGAGTTTCCAGCAGATTTCGCTGATGGAGCAGCAACTGGTGGCGACCCAGGAAAGCTTCGCGCGGATCAGTGAAGAAGCGGCCGGGCGCCTGCAGGACATTTCCGGCAAGGTCGTGGCCAGCCAGACAAACGTCAACACCGACAGCGAAGCGCTGAAACTGCAGATCAAACAGCTGCAAAGCGCACTGCAGGATCAGAGCAAACAGCAGCAGGGTGTCGCGGGTCAGGCGACCGATCTGGACAAGCGTCTGGCGCAGATGACCGCCCAGACCACTGAGCAACAGAACGCCAACACCCAGTTGCAGGCTCAGGTCAAAGCCCTGAGTGCAGAGCTGGCGACGCTGAAAAGCACACCGGCCGATACCAGCAAGGTCGATGCGCAACTCAAGGGCTTCGACGCGCAATTCAAGAGCCTCGGTGCCGATATCACGGCGCTGAAGAAACAAGGCAGTTCGAACGCCGCCATCGAGCGTCTGGAGCAGGAAATCGTCGTGCTCAAGAGCGAGCAGGACAACCGTCCGGCCGCTGCACAGGGCGGCTCCAGCACCGCCGAGTTCGATGCGTTCCGTGGGCAGATGACCCGCAACATCAACACCCTGCAGGCGCAGATCCAGAACCTGCAACAGCAACTCAACGCCCGGCCGTGAGCCCCTTCTGTGGCGAGGGCGCGAACGCCCTCGCCACACACCCATCGCAACATTCAGAAGCTTTCTGAAAATCCATACCTGCCGTCAGGCCGTCTACGCTCTTGAAACACCAACAAGAACGAGGGATGCGTCATGGGGTTTGTGCAAAAACTGGCCTGGCTCGGCGCGGTGCTGTTGTTGAGTTTCGGACAGGCCAATGCGGCCACGGAAAAGGACGACAGCAAGGCCGCCATCGCCTTGCTGGAAAAGGCTCTGGCCTACTATCACGACAACGGCGACAAGGCGTTCGCGGCATTCAGCCGCCAGGGCGAATTCGTCGACAAGGATCGCTACGTGTTCGTGGTCGATACCAAGGGCGTGATGCTCGCCAGCGGCGGGCCGTCCTCAGCGTTGATCGGCCGGGATGTGAGCGAAGTGCTTGGCCCGGATTTGCAGAAGGCGTTCAAGGACGCGTTGAAAGTGCCGGAAGGCAATGGCATCCAGCAGGCCGAATACCGTTGGCAGAACCAGGCCGACGGCAAGGTCGAGCGCAAGCATGTGTTCTACCAGCGCATCGGTCAGCGGATTCTGGCCGTCGGCTACTACTTGCCGCGAGCATCGGCAGAACAGGCGAAATCGTTACTCGACAAAGCCGCCACCGATCTGACCAAGGACGAAAAGGGCACGCTGACGGCGATCAACTCGCTCAAGGGCGGTTACCTGCAGGATGACCTGTATGTGTTCGTGGTGGATCTGAACACCCAACGCTACGTCGCCCATGGCACCAACCTGCGGTTGATCAATACCGACTTCGCCAAGGTCAAGGACCCGGAAGGCAAACCGGTGGGCGAACCGATTCTGACGTTGATCGGCAAGCAGGATGAGGGCGAGTACGAATACCGCTGGAAGAACCCGGTGACCGGCAAGGTCGAGGACAAGCATGCCTACCTGAAGAAGGTCGGCGGGTTCCTGGTGGCGGTTGGTTATTACAGCGCTTGATCCCTGTGTGCTCCCACGTCACGCGTGGGAGCCATCGGCATCGCTCAGCGGGCGCCGTGCTCACGCCCGCGCAACAAGCGGTTCGGCATGGCAATCGCCGCCGCCAGCCCGAGCAGTGACACCCCGGCGCTGACCATCAGCAAATGCCGGAACGTCACCAGCAATTCGGCGCGCAAGGCATTCTGTGCATCGCCGGGCGCCGCGTTCAGGCCATCGAGCAGCACGTTGCCGGAGTGACCTTCGCCGATCAGCGAGGCGCCGGTCAGGTGGGCAAAGCTGGAGTCCTGCAACAACGCCAGCAGCAGCGCCGACATCAACGCCACGCCCACCGCGCCACCCAGCGAGCGGAACAGGTTGGTGGTGCTGGTGGCGACGCCAATGTCTTTTTGTTCCACCGAGTTCTGCGTGCCGACCAGCGAGGTCGGGAACTGCATGCCGCCGGCGATGCCGCTGAGCAACATGAACAGGCTGCTGATCAGCGTTGCATCGGGCGGGCTGAAGGCCATGCCGAGGATCGAGATCGGCATCAGCAGCGCGCCGGTGAGAATCTGCGGTTTATAGCGCCCGGTAATCGAGGTGCGACGACCGGCGAAGTACGCGCCGATCGGCAACCCCATCGCCAGCGGCAGCAAGTGCAGCGCAGCGCTGTCCGCCCCGGCACCGGTCACGCTCTGGAAGCGCAGCGGCATCAGCACAATCAACGAAATCGCCTGGAAGCTGCAGAAGAAAATCGTGCACCAGCACAGCAGAGCGTTGCGGTTGGTGAACAGGTGCATCGGCAGCAATGGCTCACGGGCACGGCGCTCATGCCAGACGAACACCGCCAGCACCGCCACCGCGCAAGCGAACAGCCCGAGCACTTCACGGCTGCGCCACGCATGGCCCTGGCCGACCTGAGTGATCGCCAGCAACAGCGCGGTCAGGCCGATGATCATCAGCAGTGTGCCGAGGTAATCGATGACCGGTTTTCGCTGGGGAATCGGCAGGCCGACCAGGTTGCGTCGCGCCACCCAGTAGGCGCCAAGGCCCAGCGGCAGGTTGATCAGGAACACCCAGCGCCACGACAGGTACTCGGTCATGTAACCGCCGAGGACCGGGCCGGCCACGCTGGCCACCGCGTACATGCTGGAGAAGTAACCCTGATAGCGACCACGCTCGCGGGGCGGCACGATGTCGCCGATGATCGCCTGGCTCACCGAAATCATCCCGCCAGCGCCGATGCCCTGGAAAATCCGCGCCAGCACCAGTTGCTCCATGCTCTGGGCCATGCCGCAGAACAGCGAGGCGAGGGTGAATAGGCCCATGCCGAACAGCATCAGTTTGCGCCGCCCGTACAGGTCACCGAGCTTGCCGTAGATCGGCACCGCCACGGTCATCGCCACCATGTAGCCGGAAATCACCCAGGCCAGCAGGCTGACGTCCTTGAATTGCGCGGAGATGGCCGGCATGGAAACGGCGACGATGGTCTGGTCCAGCGCGCCAAGGAAGATCGCCAGCATCAGCGCGACCAGCACGCTGCGAATGGCCGGTTTGGGCGTTTCGGGGTGGTTGAGATTGGTCACGGGCAAAACCTGCGGGCAGTGAGGGTCCCGCAGATCGTCAGGCGAGCGGGGATGCTCGCCAGTGTAAGTCGGTAGCAGGCTATTCGATAGCCTCATAAGGAAGTCCGACGTAATTTTCTGCAATGGTTTTTTGTCCCGCTTCTGAACTGACAAAGTAGTCCAGTTCCGAGGCGCTGATCCGTTGGCTGAAATCGTCGTGTTCGTCGAAACGGTGCAGCATCGAAGTCATCCACCAGGAAAAACGCTCGGCTTTCCACACCCGGCGCAGGCAGATTTGCGAATACTTCTCCAGCAAGTCAGTGCGACCTTCGAGATAGACCTTCAGCAGAATCCTGAACAGCGTACTGACATCGCTGGCGGCCAGATTCAACCCCTTGGCCCCGGTCGGCGGAACGATATGCGCCGCGTCGCCCACCAGAAACATGCGCCCGTACTGCATCGGCTCGACCACAAAACTGCGCAGCGGCGCGATGCTCTTTTCAATCGAAGGACCGGTCACGAGTTTCTGCGCCAGATCCTCCGGCAGACGATTGCGCAGTTCATCCCAGAAGCGTTCATCCGACCAGTCGTCGACGCTTTCCTCGGCCGGCACTTGCAGGTAATAGCGAGTGCGGGTCGCCGACCGCATGCTGCATAGGGCGAAGCCGCGCTCGTGGCGGGCGTAGACTAGTTCGTCGTGAATCGGTGGTGTGTCGGCGAGTATCCCCAGCCAGCCGAACGGATAGACTCTCTCGAAAACTTTCAGGCAGTCCGCTGGAATCGACTGACGCGCCACGCCATGGAAACCGTCGCAACCGGCGATGTAATCACAATCGACGCGCCAGGTTTCGCCGTCCTTTTCAAACGTGACGAAGGCCTCGTCGCTTTTCATGCCACAGGGAACGACATCGCGTGCTTCGTAGATGGTCCGTCCACCGGTCTCCCGACGAGCGGCCATCAGGTCGCGGGTGACTTCGGTCTGGCCATAGACCATCACGGTTTTTCCACCGGTCAGTGCCTGCAGATCGATGTGTACCCGACGCCCGTCGAGGGCCAGTTCGAAACCACCGTGGACCAGCCCTTCGGCGTCCATCCGCTGACCCACGCCAGCCTCGCGCAACAGCTCTACCATGCCCTGTTCAAGGACCCCGGCGCGGATTCGGCCGAGCACATAGTCAGGTGTCTGACGCTCAATGATCAGGGTGTCGATGCCGGCGTTGTGCAGCAGTTGGCCGAGCAATAATCCGGACGGACCGGCGCCAATGATGGCGACTTGGGTTTTCAGCGTTTTCATTGTTTTTATGACTCGCAAGCTTCACGCGACAACGGCCGGTGAATGATTTTCAGGATTCGAGTGCTTGCATTTTTCCCTTGCGGGTCTGTCAATTGAAGGTGAAAACTGAGCCGATACCTGTACATTCTGCCAATCGGTGCGATTATCGCCCGCAACCTTCGAGGCCTGGATTGAAGTGATGAACAAGCCTGACCTGCCTTCGATTCCGGTGTTCAAGCTCTACGGTGAAAGCCTGGACTGGCCGACCCCTGACTTGCTGCACTGTGAAACCATTTCCAAACGCAGCCGCGAACATCAATGGGAAATCAAACCCCACCGCCACGCTGATTTGTGCCAGTTGCTCTTCGTATTCAAAGGTCAGGCAGAGCTTGAAATCGAAGGTCAACGCACGCAACTGAACGAAGCCGCGATCCAGATCCTGCCGCCGCTATCGGTGCATGGATTCCGTTTTTCCGAGGACGTCGAAGGATTCGTCGTCACCCTCGCCACACCGTTGATCAACCATTTGCAGGCGCAACTGGGCAGCGCGGTGCAGGCCCTGGCCCAGGCCGAAAGCTATCCGGCGGGGCAGGACGCGGAGTATCTCAACAGTCTGTTTGCCGCGTTGCAGGCCGAGTACAACGGCCATCAACCGGCGCGGGAAATGCTCATGCATTCGCTGGTCAGCGTGATCATGGTCTGGGTCAGCCGTCAGGCGATCCGCCGGCATAACGCGAGCCAACGTCCGCAGCGTCAACGCGAGTACCTCAACGGTTTTATCCAGTTGGTCGAAGAGACTTACCGTCAGCATGTGAAGGTCGAAGACCTGGCCCATCGCCTGGGGATTTCCGTCTCGCACCTCAACGGCACTTGCCGCGAACTGGCGGGGCAACCGGCGTTGCAGATCATGCATGAGCGTCAGTTGCTGGAAGCCAAGCGTCTGCTGACGTACACCAGCATGACGATTTACGAGATGTCCGAGGTGTTGGGTTTTTCCGATCCGACCAACTTCACGCGCCTGTTCCGGCGCCGTGTGGGGATCTCGCCAAAGGCGTTCCGCGACCGCTTGAAGGCCGAGCAGAACGACGACGCCTGACGTCCTGTATCAGCGCAGGGCGTTGAGGGTGGCGTTGTGAGGGATGCAGCGCTCGAAGTTGCAGCTCGCGTACTCACGGGGCAGTTGCCGCAACTGCTCCACGCGCCATGCCGCGGTGCCGTACAGCGCCAGCGTGGCCGCGCAGGTGATGAAAATCGCGAGGTATCTTCTTGTTCTGGTGCTCATGATCATGGCGTTGACCTCTGAACGAATACCCTTGGGTACTACTTTCAGCATAGGCCAGAGGGGAGCAGCTGCAAGCTTTGAGTTGAAAGCTTCAAGATTGAAGCGGGACGCAACGGGCTGTTCGCTTGCAGCTTACGGCTTGTCGCTTGCAACTGCCTTATCCCATTGCGGATTTTCGGGAAAGCGCAGTACCAGGAAATCCAGCATGCTGCGCAGTGCCGCCGGCATGTGCTTGCGTGAGGCGTACACCGCGTAGATGTTCATCCGCCGAGGTTCGGCGTTGGGCAGCAGGCGCACCAGTTCGCCGCTGTGGATATGCACCCCGGCCTGATAGGTCGGCAGCATCGCCACCCCGGCACCGGCGAGGGTCGCGCGCAGCAGGGTGCTGGCCTCGTTGGCGCTGATGTTGCCCTGCACCGGCACCGAGACCGGCTCGCCGTCCTCTTCGAAATGCCACAGGCTCTTGCCGAAATAGGAGTGGGTCAGGCAGTTGTGCCGGCTCAGATCTTCTACGCGCTGCGGTTGTGGATGTTCCTGCAGATAGGCGGGAGCGGCGCAGACCACCGAGCGGCAGACCGTCAGGCGCCGGGCGATCAGGTTGGGGTCGAGGTCGTTGCTGGTGCGGATCGCCAGGTCGATGCGTTCGTCCACCAGGTTCACCGTGCGATCGAGCATTTGCAGGTCGATATTGACGCCGGGGTAGCGTTTGACGAACGCAGCCATGGCATCGGCCAGTTGCGCCTGGCCGAACGAGGTGCTGACGCTGATTCGCAGCAGACCCCGTGGCGCATCGTCGGGCTCGCTGACGGCGGCTTGCATGTCGCTCGACAGTTCCAGCATCTGCCGGCAGCGCGGCAGGATTTCGTTGCCGGCCGCGGTCAGGCTCAACTTGCGTGTGGTGCGGTGCATCAGGCGCGCGCCGACCCAGTCTTCCAGTTCCGCCAGATACCGCGACACCACTGGCCGCGACAGGTCCAGATGATCGGCCGCCGCCGACTGGCTACCCAGATCCACCACCGTGACAAACACCCGCATTGCTTGGAGACGATCCATGATTTGCCCGCTTTCAGAAACAAACTATGTTTAAGCATCGCATTTTTTGTAACGAGTCTGGCAACTAAGCTCTGTCCCATCGCCAAGCACGGCATTCGAACAGCGGAGCAACCCATGATCGGCTTCACCACTCTCAAGCGCGTTTTACTGGCCACCGCCACCCTCGGCTTTGCTGCCCACGCAGCGGCCGCGAACCTGAGCCTCGACGTCTACAACCCGGGCACCAACGCGATCTTCCCGGTGACCTCGGTGCTGGTCAGCGGAGAGAAGGACGCGATTCTGGTAGACGCGCAGTTCGGCAAGTCCCAGGCCGAGCAAGTGGTGGAAAAGATCCGCGCCAGCGGCAAGCAACTGACCACCATCTACATCAGCCACGGTGACCCGGATTACTACTTCGGTCTCGACACCCTGACCAAGGCCTTCCCGAACGCCAAGGTGCTGGCCTCGCAGCCGACCGTTGATCACATCAAGCAAACCGTCGACGGCAAACTCGCATTCTGGGGCCCGAAAATGGGCGCTGACGTTCCGGCCAAAACCATCGTGCCGGGTGTGCTCAAGGGCGACAGCCTGATGCTCGAAGGCCAGAAACTGCAGGTGGTCGGCCTGGAAGGCAAGCAACCGGATCGCAGCTTCGTGTGGATTCCATCGCTGAAAGCCGTGGTCGGTGGTGTGGTAGTCGCCGAGAACATCCACGTCTGGATGGCCGATACCCAGACTGCACAATCCCACGCCGACTGGCTGGAAACCCTGCACTCGATCGAAACCCTGAAACCGAAAACCGTGGTACCGGGTCACTACCTGGGTGACAGCGCCCGTTCGCTGGCCGCCGTGAAGTTCACCGCCGATTACATCAAGGCCTTCGACGAAGAAACCGCCAAGGCCAAGGACTCTGCCGCGCTGATCGTCGCGATGAAAAAACGCTACCCGAAACTGGGCGAAGAGAGCTCCCTGGAGCTGAGCGCCAAAGTCGCCAAGGGCGAAATGAAGTGGTAACCCGATTCTGAAAAACGCAGCACTCTCAAGCCAACTGGAGAATGTCATGAGCAAGATCGCAATCATTGGTGCCACCGGACGTGCCGGCAGCCAATTGCTGGAAGAAGCCCTGCGTCGCGGCCACAGCGTCACCGCCATCGCCCGGGATACCTCGAAGATCGGCGCCCGTGCCGGTGTGGTCAGCAAGAACGTCGACGTGCTGGATGCCGCCGCACTGCAAGCGGCAGTCGCCGGTAACGATGTGGTAATCAGCGCCGCGCATTTCGCCACGGTGCCGGCCAGCGCGCTGATCGGCCCGGTGAAACAGGCCGGAGTGAAACGTCTGCTGGTGGTCGGCGGTGCCGGTTCGCTGTTGCTGCCGGACGGCACCCGCGTGATCGACAGCGCCGGTTTCCCGGCCGAGTACAAGGTTGAGGCCAGTGCTGGTGCAGCGTTTCTCGATGCCTTGCGTCAGGAGAAGGAGCTGGACTGGACGTTCCTGTCGCCGTCGGCGTTGTTCTTCGAAGGCGAGCGCACCGGCAAGTTCCGCGTCGGCAAGGATGACTTGCTGGTGAGCACCGAAGGCCAGAGCTCCATCAGCTTTGCCGACTACGCGATTGCGCTGATCGACGAAGTGGAAACGCCGAAGCATTCGCGTCAGCGGTTTACTGTCGGTTACTGAATCTCAACACCGATCCAATGTGGGAGCGAGCTTGCTCGCTCCCACAGGATATTGGGGTGTTCACCGCGTATGAGCCTGCTCCACCAGCCACCCCATCAATTCCTGCAACTTCGCCGACGGCTCCGACGCCGGCGCCACGATGTAATAACCCGATCCCGTCTTCACCTTCAGATCGAACGGCATCACCAGTCGCCCGGCGTTCAAGTCATCGCCGATCAACGACCAGTCGCCGATCGCCACCCCGGTCCCGTGGGACGCCATCGACATCGCCTGATCCAGCGTCTCGAAATGCTGACCGCTGCTGATGTTGCTCAAGTGCAGTTCGGCGGCTTCCAGCCATAGCGTCCAGTCGTCATCGGTGTGGGTCGGGTGCAGCAGCAAGTGTTGTTGCAAGTCTGCCGGTGTATGCAGGGCCGGCCCACCGTTGAGCAGCGTCGGCGAGCAGACCGGCGTCAGTTGTTCATCGAACAGATGCAGCGTGGCAGGGGAGTCGTGGGGCGCGGTGCCGTAGATCACCGCCGCGTCGAACTGCTCGCGATGAAAGTCCACGCCGTGTTGCAACGACGCCGTGAGTTTCACCGGCACGTCCGGGCGCTCGCGCTGCCATTGCAGCAGGCGCGGCAACAACCAGCGCATCACGCAGCTCGGGGCCTTGAGTTGCAGGGTTTCGCGCTTGGCGCCGATCTGTTCCATCGAGTCGCCGATCAGGCTGAATACCTGCTGCACCCGTGGCAGCCATTCGCGACCTTCGGCTGTCAGTTCCAGGCCCCGGGCTAGGCGAATGAACAACTCATAACCCAGATGTTCCTCCAGCCCGGCGATCTGCCGGCTCACCGCACCTTGAGTGATGTGCAACTGCTCGGCGGCCCGGGTGAAGTTGCAGCACTGCGCGGTGATCAGAAACGTATGCAGGGCGGGCAGGGGAGGCAGTCGTTTCATGTGGATCCAAGGTATGACGTGAGGACATGGCTAGTATGAGCTTTTATCGATTGTTGCGGCTACGGGTCGCCCGTTTCAATGAGGCCAATCACCGGTTCCCTTAAGGCCCGGTGCCTCAACGAACAAGAAGGGCAAAGACATGGCGACGTGTGGCGAAGTACTGGTCAAGTTACTCGAAGATTATGGGGTCGAGCAGGTGTTCGGCATTCCCGGGGTGCATACCGTGGAGCTGTATCGCGGGCTGGCCCGTTCGAGCATCAACCATGTGACTCCGCGTCACGAGCAAGGCGCCGGCTTCATGGCCGACGGCTACGCCCGCACCAGCGGCAAACCGGGTGTGTGCTTCATCATCACCGGCCCGGGCATGACCAACATCACCACCGCCATGGGGCAGGCTTACGCCGATTCGATCCCGATGCTGGTGATCTCCAGCGTGCAGTCGCGCAGCCAATTGGGCGGCGGTCGCGGCAAGCTGCATGAACTGCCGAACCAGAGCGCACTGGTCGGTGGCGTGGCGGCGTTCTCTCACACCCTGATGTCGGCGTCCGAATTGCCGGGCGTGCTGGCCCGTGCGTTTGCGCTGTTCCAGGCCGGGCGTCCGCGTCCGGTGCACATCGAAATTCCGCTGGACGTTCTGGTCGAAGAAGCCGACGAACTGCTGAGCAATGTGCCGGTCAACATCGACCGCGCCGGTGCCGCGCCGGCCGCCGTGAGCCGCATGACCGAACTGCTGGCCGGCGCCCAGCGTCCACTGATCCTCGCCGGTGGCGGCGCCATCGACGCGGCTGCCGAACTCACCGAACTGGCTGAACTGCTCGATGCGCCGGTGGCTCTGACCATCAACGCCAAAGGCATGTTGCCGTCCAGCCATCCGCTGTTGATCGGTTCGACTCAGAGCCTGGTCGCGACCCGCGCCTTGGTGGCGGATGCCGACGTGGTGCTGGCGATCGGCACCGAACTGGCGGAAACCGACTACGACGTGACCTTCGCCGGCGGTTTTGAAATCCCCGGCAAGTTGCTGCGCGTCGATATCGATCCGGACCAGACCGTGCGCAACTACCCGCCTTATGTGGCGCTGGTGGCCGATTCGCGCAACGCCGCACAAGCATTGCTGAGCGCGCTGTCGCACAAGCCGCTGGCCGAACGCCGCAACGATTGGGGCCAGGTACGCGCCGCCCGTCTGCGTGAAGACCTGGCCGCAACCTGGGACGCACCGACGCTGGCTCAGACCCGGTTCCTCGAAACCGTGCTGCACGAACTGCCGAATGCGGTGTTCGTCGGCGACTCCACGCAACCGGTATACACCGGCAACCTGACGTTCAACCCGGAGCGTCCGCGTCGCTGGTTCAACTCGTCCACCGGTTACGGCACCCTCGGTTACGCCTTGCCGGCGGCGATTGGCGCGTGGCTCGGTGGCCACCTCGAACACGGCGCACGTCCGCCGGTGGTGTGCCTGATCGGCGACGGCGGTCTGCAATTCACCCTGCCGGAACTGGCCAGCGCCGTGGAAGCGCGCACGCCGGTGATCATCCTGCTGTGGAATAACCAGGGTTACGAAGAGATCAAGAAATACATGGTCAACCGCGCCATCGAGCCAGTGGGCGTGGACATCTACACCCCGGACTTCATCGGTGTTGCCAAGGCCCTGGGTTGCGCGGCGGAAGCGATCAGCTCGGCTGAACATTTGCGTGGCGCCCTGCGCGCCGCCACCGATCGTCAGGGCCCGACCCTGATCGAAATCGACCAGACCCAATGGATGAAGGCGGTGGCCAAATGATGAATTTCCCGACCACACTCGACGGCCTGTACATCAACGGCCAATGGTCCGCCGGCCGCGAACACCTGCGCGTGATCAACCCGGCCACCGAAGCGCTGCTGACCACGGTCAACGGCGGCGACGAAAGCGCCGTCAATCAAGCGGTGACGGCAGCGACCGAAGCCTTCAAGGACTGGTCGAAAACCACCGGTGCCGAGCGCGGCGCGATCCTGCGCAACATCGCCAATGGCGTGCGTAGCGGACGTGATCACTTGATGAGGTTGCAGTCGAGCAACAACGGCAAACCGCAGTTCGAAGCGGGCATCGATGTCGACGACGTGATCGCCACCTTCGAGTACTACGCCGAACTCGCCGAAGGCCTCGATGCGAAACAGGACAGCGATGTGCCGTTGCCGAGCGACGACTTCAGCGCACGCCTGCGCCGCGAACCGTGCGGTGTGGTCGGCCTGATCGTGCCGTGGAATTTCCCGATGGTCACCACCGCGTGGAAACTCGCGCCAGCCCTGGCCGCTGGTTGCTGCGTGGTGCTCAAGCCGTCGGAAGTTACGCCGCTGCCGGAACTGGAACTGGCGACCATCATCGCCGAATCCGGCCTGCCCAAAGGCGTGTTCAACCTGGTGTGCGGCACCGGTCTGGCGGTCGGTGCGCCGCTGTCGGCGGATCCGCGCATCGCCAAGGTTTCCTTCACCGGCAGCAACGCTGTCGGTGTGCAAGTGATGCAGCGCGCCGCCGAATCCGTGAAGGG
This sequence comes from Pseudomonas kribbensis, assembly GCF_003352185.1. Lineage (GTDB taxonomy): Bacteria > Pseudomonadota > Gammaproteobacteria > Pseudomonadales > Pseudomonadaceae > Aquipseudomonas > Aquipseudomonas kribbensis. Next base: position 4,955,732 of record NZ_CP029608.1, on the reverse strand, counting down.
CGTGAGCCTGGAACTGGGCGGAAAATCCTCGCTGCTGATTCTGGAAGATGCCGACCTTGATCTCGCAGTAGAGCTGGCCTGCGGCGGCGGTTTCTTCAACGCCGGGCAGATGTGCTCGGCCACCAGCCGGGTGCTGGTCGCCGATGAACTGGCCGATGAATTCCTGATTCGTTTGCAGGCCCGTGCGGAAAAAATCCGTGTGGCCGACCCGTTCGATCCTGAAGTCGAGATGGGCGCGCTGGTCAATCAGGCGCAGTACCAGCGTGTGCTCGGTCACATTGACCGTGGTCTGAGCGCGGGTGCCAAGCTGATTTGTGGCGGCAATCGCCCGGCGGATCTGCCGCGCGGCTATTTCTTGCAGCCGACGATCTTCACCGAAGTGCCCCTCGACAGTGCGCTGTGGTGTGAAGAGATCTTTGGCCCGGTGATCTGCGTGCGCAGTTTCGCTTCGGAGGCCGAGGCGATTGCCCTGGCCAACGACAGTCAGTTCGGTCTGGTGGCCAGCGTGGTCACGCGCAATGCCGAGACCGCAGATCGGGTCGCCAACGGCTTGCAGGCGGGGCTGGTGTGGCTCAACGCGCCGCAGGTGATCTTCCCGCAGACCGCGTGGGGCGGCTACAAACAGAGCAGCATCGGCCGCGAACTGGGGCCGTGGGGCCTGGCGGCATTTCAGGAAATCAAGCACGTGATCCGCGCGCTCTGAATGCCCGAAAAAGGTCAGCGCATGCCTCGCAACGAGGCATGCGCCGGCGTCATGGCTCCAATGAGTTTTTATCGATAGTCAGGTGTTTTGCACGACCTCAGGATGAACCCGCTGATCACGTTCAAGCCCTTTTAAACCGGGGGCTTGAGCGGTCCGATCACGCACGGCAAGGGTTGCGGTCAATCTCATACTTACAAGAATAATGGGAGTCCCAAATGGGCGAGCACGATCTGAACAGGCGTCAATTCATCAAAACCGTCGGCGTGGCCTCGGTGGCTGCGGCGGCCATGAGCATGCCCTTTATCCGGGCCAGTGCCAGCGACACCCGCTTTGCCGGCAAGACCCTGCGCCTGCTGACCTGGTCCGATGACACTGGGCTGGCCGCACTGCGCAACATCGCTGCAACGTTCGAAGCCAAGACCGGCGCCAAAGTGATTGCCGACCGCACCGGCAGCACCTCGGAAATGGTCGCCAAACTCAAGGCCGGCGGTGATCGTCCGCAGTACGACATCATCACCCTGGCCGGGGTCGGCGCCGAAGGTCTGGCCGCTGCCGGACTGCTGGAAAAACCCGACCTCAACCGTATTCCCAACCTGATCGACGTCCCGGAAAAATACCGCACCGGGGCCAACGGTCACGGCATCGGTTACCTGCTGTGGTGCAACAGTCTGGTCTACAGCACCCGCACCCAGAAGGAAGCGCCGGACAGTTACGCCGCGCTGTGGGACGCCGATCTGGCACCGAATATTTTCCTGCCGCCGCCGAACTGGACCGAGGCGATGGACCTGATCATCATCGCCGCCAAACTGGCCGGTGGTGACGAGCACAACATCGAACCGGGCTTCAAGAAACTCGCCGAACTCAAGGAACGCGTGGTGACCCTGGGCGAAAACCCCAACCAGATTGCCGAGCTGTTCCGCACCGGCTCCCTGGACATGGGCGGTCTCTACGCCCCGGCGTTTTTCCCCAAGCAGATCCGCGATCCGAACTACGGCCTGGGCGCCACGTTCGGCATGAAGGAAGGTTTCTACACCGACCTGATGCTCTCGGTGATGCCGAAGAACCGCCCGGGCGACACCGACCTGGCCTACGCCTTCATCGACCACTCCCTCGACCCGCTGGTGCAGGGCAAGATGGCCGAGGACATCTTCAACGGCCCGGTCAACGCCAAGGCGATCATCTCCGCCGAAGCGCGCAAGAGCCCGTTCATCCTCACCCCAGAGCAGATCGCGGAGAAGGCGATCATGCACGACAACGCCTTCCTGGCGACCGTGCATGACCAGTGGATTCGTCGCTACACGGAAATTTTTTCTTCCTGATCGAGTGACGTACACAGGCGCTCAAACACTGAAAGTTCCTGTGGGAGCGAGCCTGCTCGCGATAGCAATCTGTCAGCCGACATCGTTGGTCAATGTCAGTCCGCAATCGCGAGCAGGCTCGCTCCCACAGAGGGCCAAGGTGAGCTTGAAGCCGTTGTTTTTCCATTGACGAGATCATTGCTATGGAACATCAATCCCTGACCCAACCGGTCGGCGCGGGTGACGTGCGTCCGGCGCGCGGTGTTTCACCGACGGCGCGGGCGTGGTTTTTCCTCACGCCGTCGATGCTGTTTCTCGGCGTGCTGATTGCCGCCAGCCTGCTGGTGTTGCGCATGAGCGTCGGCACCAAGGGCGCGGAGTGGTCCGGTTTCAGCCTGGCCAGTTACGCCCAGTTGCTCGAACCCTACTACCTCAAATCGTTGCTGCTGACCTTGCGTCTGGCGCTGATCAGCGCGGTGATTGCTGTGGTGCTGGCAATCCCGGTGGCGTACACCATGTCGCGCCTGACCTCGCCGTTCGTGCGGCGGATCTTTCTGGCGGCGGTGCTGTTGCCGTTGCTGGTCAACCTGTTGCTGCAAAGCTACGGCTGGCTGGTGATCCTCGGCCCCGGCGGCATGCTCAACCAGACCCTGATGGGCCTCGGTCTGATCAAGCGCCCGATCATGTTGCTGTACAACCAGAACGGCGTGTTGATGGGTCTGGTGCAGACCGCGTTTCCGTTGGCCGTGCTGCCGATTGCCAGCGCCATGCGCGGTGTCGCCCGCAGCTACGAAGAAGCTGCTGCGACCCTTGGCGCCAGCCGTTTCCAGGTTTTCCGTCAGGTGGTGTTGCCGATGAGCCTGCCGGGGATCATCACCGGCGCGACGCTGGTGTTCGCCTACAACGCCAGCAGCTTCGTGGTGCCGCTGCTGCTCGGTGGTCGTCGCGTGCCGATGCTCGCGGTGATGGTGCATGACCAGATCGCCCCGCTGATGAACTGGCCCGCCGCGTCCGCCGCCGGGGTGGTGCTGATTGTCACCACGCTGGCGATCATGACCTTGTCCGAATACATCACCGGCCGCCGTCGCCGCCTGCTGGAGGCTTCGCAATGAGTGCCCTGATCAAGAAGCGCCAGTCGATGTTGCCGGGCGATACCGGCAAGTTTGCCGGCATCCTTTCCGGGATCATTTTGTTCCTGGCGGTGTTGCCGATCCTGACGATGATCGTGATGTCGTTCAGTGGCGCGTCGAACCTCGACTTCCCGCCGAGCAGCTACAGCCTGCAGTGGTACAAGGCGGCGTGGCACACCTTCGTTTCGCCGGATGCCAGCGATGTGCTGAGCCTCGGCCAGGCCATGGGCACCAGTCTGCTGGTGTCGTGCCTGACGATGATTTTCGCCACGCTGATCGCGGTGCCGGCGGCTTATGCGCTGACCCGTTGCGAGTTCCGTGGTAAGGGTGTGGCGCTGCAACTGATGTCGCTGCCGCTGGTGTTTCCGATGGTGGTGCTGGGGCTGGCCTTGCTGCTGGTGTTCGACAGCCTGCCGTTCCACATGACTACGTCGCGTCTGGTGATTGCCCACGTGATTCTGGCGCTGCCGTTCGTGGTGAAGAACTGCACGGCGGCCATGCTTTCCATCGGCAGCGAAGTCGAAGAGGCCGCGCAGATGCTTGGCGCTTCGCCGTTGCGCGCCATTGTCGATGTGGTGGTGCCGTTGATGAAATCGGGGATTCTGGCGGGGATGCTGCTGGCGTTCATCGTCTCGTTCAACGAATTCACCGTGACCTATTTCCTCTACACCATCGACGTCATGACCGTGCCGATCTGGATGTACAGCCGCACCGTGTCATCGCTCGACCCTACCGTGTTCTCGTTTGCCGTGCTGATCGTGCTGATCGACTTCGTCCTGATCTGGGCGCTGGAGAAGCTGGTGGGCGAAGGCGGCGTTTCCTTCTGATTTTGAGGTGATTTTATGTCTGGTCTGATTCTGGAAAACGTCGAGAAACACTACGGCTCGGCCTGCGCGGTAAAAGACGTCAACCTGCATTTGCCCGAGGGCAAACTGGTGTGCTTCCTCGGCCCGTCGGGCTGCGGCAAGACCACCTTGCTGCGAATGATCGCCGGGCTGGAAACCCTTACCGGCGGCGAGATTCGCCTGGACGGCGAGGACATCGGCCACACCCCGGCGCACCTGCGCAACTTCGGCATGGTGTTCCAGTCGCTGGCGCTGTTCCCGCACATGACCGTGGGCGAGAACATCGCCTATCCGCTGAAACTGCGGGGTGTGAGCAAGGCTGATCAACAGGCGCGGGTGGTGGAGTTGCTGGAATTGATCCAGCTGCAACCGATGATCGACCGCCCGGTGGCGAAACTCTCCGGCGGTCAGCGTCAGCGGGTGGCGATTGCCCGGGCCATTGCCTCGCACCCGAAAATCCTTCTGCTCGACGAACCGCTGTCGGCGCTGGATGCCAAGTTGCGTGAGTCGATGCAGGTGGAAATCCGCCAACTGCAACAACGCCTGAACATCACCACCATCATGGTCACCCACGATCAACGCGAGGCCATGACCATGGCTGACATCGTGGTGGTGCTGGGCGAGCATCGCGTGCAGCAGGTGGGTACGCCGATCGAAATCTACCGCCATCCGGCCAACGAGTTCGTCGCGGATTTCATTGGCTCCGGCAATATCTTCCCGGCCACCGCGCTGGGCGATGGCAAGGTCGTGCTGCCGGGCGGCGATGCCCTGCAAGTGCCGATCTGCAGCAGCATCGTGGTCGGGCAGAAAGTGAAAATGCTGATCCGTCCCGAAGACCTGCAACTGTCGGCGCCCCAGGCCACGGCGGGCAATCGCCTGCTGGGCAAGGTGACGTTCGTGCGGGACATCGGCGCGACCATCGAGACCACGGTGGAATGTTCCGGGGTGACCTTCACGGCGCTGAGCACACCGTGTCAGGGCTTTGGTTTGGGGATCGGGCATCCGGTGTCGGTGACGTTGCCGAGTGAGGCGTGTCGGGTGTTGGGCGCCTGATCAGACCGTGAGTCGCAAGCGCGCCAGATCCCTTAGCGGCGGCGCGCCGAACAACCGGCTGTACTCACGACTGAACTGCGAAGGGCTTTCATACCCCACCCGATACCCCGCCGCCGAAGCTTCCAACCCCTCAGCCAGCATCAAACGCCGCGCCTCCTGCAGGCGCAGCTGCTTCTGATACTGCAACGGGCTCATCGCCGTCATCGCCTTGAAACGATGATGCAGAGTCGAGACGCTGAGGTTCACTTCCTTTGCCAGATCATCAATGCGCAGCGGTTGCTCGAAGTTGCCGTTGAGCCATTTGATCGCCTGGCTGATGCGGTGGCTCTGGCTGTTGGCGATGGCGATTTCGTACAGCCGATGGCCCTGCGGGCTGCGCAGCAGGCGATAGAGAATTTCCCGGCGGATCAGCGGCGCGAGCATGGCGATGTCTTTCGGTGTGTCGAGCAGTCGGGCCAGACGCAGCACCGCATCGAGCATCGCGCTGTCGATCCTTTCTACATACAGACCGCGCCCGGTCGGCCGGGTCGGCACGCCCATGGGGCCGGCGTCGGCGATCAGCGCGGTGATTTCCGCCGGGTCGATGTCCAGGCGCACCGCGAGGATCGGCTCCTCGGGCGAGACATTCACCACCCGACCGCTCAACGGCATCGAGACCGAGACCACCAGATAATTCAGCGGATCGTAATTGAAGTATTCGTCCGCCAGCCGAACCTCCTTGCGACCCTGGGCCATGATGCACAGCGCCGGTTGCGCGAGCACCGGGGCGAAATCGTGGGATTTTGTGTGGCGCGACATGAACAGCGAGCCGACGGCGGTGGCATAACTGCCATCTTCGGAGGTGTTGCGGCGAATGATCGCCGCCAGTTCCTCGCGGTGCTTTTCCATGTCGGCTGCCATGTCGGCATCGCGCGGCGCCTGAAAACGATCGAATGACGTCATGCACAGCCTCCTCGGCAAGGGATGGAATGGGAGCAGAGCATAAGTTTGTGCAAGCGCAAGCGGTAGACACATCCTGCGAAATGCTTGCCTGATCCTGCATGGCGTTGTGTGCCTGCCCAGACATGACAGGGCGCATCCCGGCAAACTTGCTCGAAACCGGTGTGACAGGACGGTGACAGCAATTCACGATCTGTTACAGGTCTGGAAGACAGTCTCGCAGGATTGTGCAACGCGGCGGCAGGAATCGACTAACGGCGAGCATTGCCCGGGCCTTAACCTTGGATCCTGTCGCAGCCCGTCCCCGGCTGCCACGCGACTCCCTGGGAGGGTTGAACATGTCCAAGCAGATTCCCGTCAGTCATATGGCCTTCGTTCGAGCGCGCGCCGGGCGCTCGGCGGAACTCGGCATGCGCCTGAGCGCGCTGATCGAACCGTCCCGCGCCGCCGCCGGTTGCCTGAGCTTTTCCTTGCAGCATTCACAGTGTGATCCGGAGTTGTGGCTGGTTTCCGGTTTCTGGAATAACCAGCAGTCGATGACCGCCTATTTCAGCAGCCCGTCGATGGAAGTGTTTGCCGAGCTGGTGCAGGACCTGGTGGTCAACAGCCTGGATTTCCACACGTTTAAAGACGTGTCGGCAGCGCAGGCGCTGGGCCAGAGTTGCGCGCCGATACACAAACTCGCCGGTTGAGGGTTTAATGGCCGGCCTATCTGACTGAGCCAGGACCTGCGACATGGCACGTAAAGAGTTCGAACACTTCGAAGCGGTTTCCGCTGTAGTCCCCGTCGAGTTGGGCAGCAACAAGGGTTATCACGCGGCAATCGCGGTCAAGGCCCTGGTCGACGGCGGTGCGCCACGCTTTCACAAACTGTTGAATGACCAGGTCTTCCCTGGCGCCATTGCCGCCGATGAAGCGGCCATCAATGAGCTGGACAAGCTCAAGGGCGTCACTGATGACGCCGAGCTGATCTGGTAACTCTGTTTACTTGACGGCGCCCGGGCGCCACATCTTGAACAATGCCTCCGGCCCCAGCTGGAAGTAATCCGCCGGCCCGCCGCCGCGCAGAATCGGTTCTGCGGCGGCGGTGTCGTAGATCCCGTCCTTCAACAGCCATTTGGCAATGTGCACGGCAACCACTTCGCCGAGCACCAGCCAGCTCGGCACCGTCTCGCCGTCGGCGCGCTGCAACTGAATGATCTGCGTGACCTTGCACTCGAAGGACACCGGGCTTTCGGCCACGCGCGGCACGGCAATCACCTTCGACGCCACCGGCGTCAGCCCCGCCAGTTCGAACTCGTTGACCTCGGGCGCGACGGCTGCGCAGCTCTGGTTCATCTGCTCGGCCAGCGGCCGGGTGGCGAGGTTCCAGACGAACTCGCCGGTCTGCTCGATGTTGTTCAGGCTGTCTTTGCGTCCGACGCTGGAGAACCCGATGATCGGCGGAATGTAGTTGAACGCGTTGAAAAAGCTGTAGGGCGCCAGGTTCAGCTTGCCCTCGGCATCCTGCGAAGAAATCCAGCCGATGGGACGCGGACCGACGATCGCGTTGAACGGATCGTGGGGCAGGCCGTGGCCGTTGGCCGGTTCATAGAAATGGATGTCATCGGGCATGGCGGGGTGTTCCTGAAGGCTTTTATAAGCGGCCAATAGTGCAAGTCCGGTCCGCGAAGATCAAATGCCGACCTTTGGAAATGAACAAGCCCGGCAATGGCCGGGCTTTGGTGTCTGCATTCTGCCGATCAGCTGATGGCAGCGGCGGTACCGGTTTTATCGAAACCGTCAGCCGCGATGGCAGCGGCGGTGCCGGTCTTGTCGAAGCCGTCGGCTGCGATGGCGGCAGCAGTACCGGTCTTGTCGAAGCCATCGGCAGCAACGGCTTTGCCGACGTTGGTTTTATCGAAACCATCGGCAGCGTAGGCGCCCGAGTGGCTGGTTTCGATGGCGGCGCTGGCGCCGTTGATGAAATCGGCGGATTTGGTTTTGTCCGAGCCATCGGCGGCGAAGGTGTTGGCAGCCAGTACGGACAGGGTCAGGGCGAGGATCAGTTTGGTTTTCATGGTCGTTCTCCAGATTCGAAATTCGTTGGCGGTGTGTCTTGCATGGGGTTCATGCTACGCCAACTAAATTGATTAAAAAGCGCAAAATAATGCTAAAAACAATCGATTAACTTGATATTAAGGGCGACGCATTCAATTCGTCTCGTCGTGGGAGCGAGCGACGCGCAGTCAATCGATCAGGTAAGTGCAGGATGCGGCAGGGGCATTAACCGGTGATTAATCGCCGCTTTTGGGCTGTGTGACAGATTTTTCATACATTCCCGACCGGTTTTTCACCCTCGTAACGCCAGTCTGCCGGCGGCCAGAAAACCAAGAACCGGCCGTCACACACTGGAGCTTTACCTGCAATGAACAAACTGCCTCAAATCACCCTGGCCTTCTGGGTCATGAAAATCTGCGCGACGACCCTGGGGGAAACCGCGGGGGATTTGCTGTCGATGACCCTCAACGTCGGCTACGCCATGAGCTCGCTGATCCTGATCAGCGTGTTCGTCCTGACGCTGGTCACGCAACTGATGTCCAAGACCTACAAGCCGCTGCTGTACTGGATCGTGATCCTGTCGACCAGCACCGCCGGCACCACCATGTCCGATTTCATGGACCGCACGTTGGAGCTGGGCTACGCAACAGGTTCCATGATCCTGATCGCGATCCTGCTGGCGATCTTCGCGGCGTGGCGCCTGAGCGGCGACTCGCTTAACGTCACCAAGGTGCAGAGCTTTCGCGGCGAGATGTTCTACTGGATGGCGATCCTGTTCTCCAACACCCTGGGCACCGCGCTCGGCGATTACCTGGCGGACGACTCTGGCCTGGGCTTTGCCGGTGGCGCGCTGTTGATCGGCTCGGCGATTGCCGTGGTCGTACTGCTCAAGTACTTCACCAGGATTTCGTCGGTGGCGCTGTTCTGGGTGGCGTTCGTGCTGACCCGGCCGTTTGGCGCGACCTTGGGCGACCTGATGACCAAGTCCCATGAGAAGGGTGGACTGGACTTCGGCACCATCGGTTCGTCGGCGGTGCTGGCGGGGATTCTGCTGGTGATGATCGTGGGCGCGTCTTATGCGCAGAAGCGTTATGGCGGCAAACAGAGCGTTGCCGAGTTGTCCTGATCGGGAAATCGGACAGGAAAGAAACGCGCGAAGGTCTTGCACCTCCGCGCGTTTTTTTTCGATCAGTCAGTGACGATGCGCGAATGTTTCTGGGTGTCTTTCATGGTGATGTACACCAGCAGGGACACCGCAATGCACGCGGTCACGTACCAGTAGTAACCGGTTTCCATGCCGATGCTCTTGAACCACAGCGCGATGTACTCGGCGGTGCCGCCGAAGATCGACACGGTCAGTGCATACGGCAGGCCGACGCCCAGGGCGCGGATTTCGGTCGGGAACAGTTCGGCCTTCACCACGGCGTTGATCGAGGTGTAGCCGCTGACGATGATCAGCGCCGCCATGATCAGGAAGAACGCGCCCCACCAGGTCTGGATGGTGTGCAGGGTCATCAGGATCGGCACGGTGAAGATCGTCCCGAGCACGCCGAAGGCGATCAGGATCGGGCGACGACCGATCTTGTCGGACAGGCCGCCGATGATCGGTTGCAGGCACATGAACAGGAACAGCGTGGCCGCAGAAATGGTGGTGGAGTCGGAGATGCTCATGCCGACGGTGTTCACCAGGTATTTCTGCATGTAGGTGGTGTAGGTGTAGAACGCCAGCGTACCGCCCATGGTCAGGCCGACCACGGTGAGCAGTTCCTTCGGATGGCGCAGCAAGGTGCGCATGGCGCTTTCCTTGGACTTTTCTTTCTTGGTGAACGACTCGGTTTCTTCCATGCCGCGACGCAGGTACAGCGCGACGATTGCGCACAGCGCGCCGATGGCGAACGGAATACGCCAGCCCCAGGCGTACAGTTGCTCGGTGGTGAGCATCTGTTGCAGCACGATCAATACGCCCAGCGCGATGAGCTGGCCGGAAATCAGGGTCACGTACTGGAAGCTGGAGAAGAAGCCGCGACGCTCCTTGGTTGCCATCTCCGACAGGTAAGTGGCGGAGGTGCCGTATTCGCCACCGACCGACAGGCCCTGCAGCAGACGGGCGAACACCAGCAGGATCGGTGCGCCGATGCCGATGGTTTCGTAGTTGGGGCTCAGGGCAATCAGCAGGGAGCCGAAACACATCAGGTACACCGAGGCCATCAGTGCCTTTTTACGACCGACCTTGTCGGCGTACAGGCCCATCAGCCAGCCACCGATCGGGCGCATCAGAAAGCCCACGGCGAAGATCGCGGCGGTGTTCATCAACTGGGCGGTGGTGGAACCGGCGGGGAAGAAGGTCTTGGCGAAGTACAGCGAGAAGGCGGCATAGACGTACCAGTCGTACCACTCGACCATGTTGCCGACGGAACCGCTGAAGATCGACTTGATGCGACTGGCGGTGGTTTTTTCTTTGACCGGCACGGCAGCCGACCCAAGAGGCAGGGCGTTGGAGTTATCCATTGAAGGATCCTTCGTTTAATTGTTTTTGTGGAGCGCGTTGAAACGCAGCCTGCGGGGGCTATAGCAGGAGCTGTGCCAACGGGGAGAGGGCCGGTTTAGAGGGGGTGGGGAGATGGGGTGAGCGGGATTTTGCCGATGGACCGGAATGAATGAGCGGATTTCCGCTCATTCAGGTACGAACATTTCCCGGGTCAGTCCATGCCGCTGCATCTTTTCATTGAAAGTGCGACGCGGCAGTTGCAGTTCCTCCAGCACGGCTTTCACATCCCCCTTGTGCCGGGTCAACGCCGCCCGCAGACACTGCGCCTCAAACGCCTCCTGTTGCGCCGCCAGCGACTGCCCGGGATCGATGCCCTGCACCGGTTCATCCAGTCCCAGCACCTGCCGTTCGGCGACGTTCGCCAGTTCCCGCACATTACCCGGCCAGTCGTGACTGAGCAGGTGGCTCAACTGCGTACCACTGAGCGGCGGAAAAGACCGCCCCAATCGCTGGGCAGCGTTCTGGGCGAAGGACTCGAACAACAACGGAATGTCTTCGCGACGATCACGCAACGGCGGCAGGCGCAATTCGGCGACGTTCAGGCGATACGCCAGGTCCTCGCGAAACCGTCCGGCCCGAGCTTCATCCAGCAAATCGGGTTTTGTAGCCGCGACGATTCGCAAGTCCACCCGAATGCTCTGGTTCGACCCCAGCCGTTCCAGCTTCTGCTCCTGCAACACCCGCAGCAGCTTCACTTGCTGGGCCAGCGGCATGCTTTCGATTTCATCGAGGAACAGCGTGCCGCCATCGGCGTATTCCAGCTTGCCGATGCGCTTGCCGGAGGCCCCGGTGAACGCGCCGCTTTCATGGCCGAACAACTCGGCTTCGAACAACTGCTCGGGGATCGCCGCGCAGTTGAGCGCCACGAAGGGTTTGTCGGCGCGGGGGCCGAAGTCGTGCAGGCAGCGGGCGACCAATTCCTTGCCGCTGCCGGTTTCGCCACGGATCAGCACGTTGACCGGCAGCGTCGCCAGATCCAGCACCTGGCGGCGCAACGTCTGCAAACCACGGGATACACCGAGCAGCGTGGCATCCAGCTTGGCGCGATTGTCGGCCTGCTCGTGCAGGGCGCGGTTTTCCAGCACCAGCCGGCGCTTGTCCAGCGCCCGACGCAGGCTGCCGAGCAGGGTCTCGGGGCTGAAGGGTTTTTCCAGAAAATCGTAGGCGCCGTCGCGCATCGCTTCGACCGCCATCGGCACATCGCCGTGGCCGGTGAGCAGAATCACCGGCAGGTCGGTATCCCGGCGCTGCACCTCGGCCAGCAGTTCAAGACCGCTGAGGCCGGGCATGCGCACATCGCTGAGAATCACCCCGGCAAAATGTTTCGGCAGCGCCGCCAGGCATTCCTCCGCGCGGCTGAACAGCTGCACCTCGAACCCGGACAGGCTCAGCCATTGCTCGACCGCACTGCGAATGCTGCTTTCGTCATCGACCACCATCACGCGGTTGAGCATCAGAGGTGCGCCTCCAGATCGATTGGCAGGGTCAGGCTGAACACCGCGCCGTTGTCGCCGTTCTCGGCGCTCAGGCGCCCGCCGGATTCATGGACGATGGCAAACGATACCGCCAGCCCCAGACCGAGGCCGTCACCCACTGGTTTAGTGGTAAAGAACGGATCGAACACCTGGCCCAGATGTTCTTCGGCAATGCCGCCGCCATTGTCGATGACGCTCAGGCGCCACAGTTGTTCGTCGGCCTCCAGGCGGATTTCCAGGCGCTTGCAAGGTTTGCCCTGCATCGCATCGAGGGCGTTGCGCAGCAGGTTGATCAGCACCTGTTCGAGGCGGATCGCATCGCCGCGTACCCAGGCCGGACGGGTCAGGTGCAGCACCAGGCTGACCTGTTCGTCGCGCATTCTCGCGTCCAGCAATTGCAGAGCCTGATCGACCACCGTCGACAGGTCCAGCCGCTCGCGCAAACCGCTGGGGCTCTTGCGGGCGAAGGTTTTCAAATGACCGGTGAGGGCCGCCATGCGCGTGAGCATTTCATCCACCGGTTTGAGCGCCTTGTAGGCGTCATCGACGCGGCCATGATCGAGCAGCAGGCGCAGGGTCGCCAGCTGCATGCGCTGGGCGGTCAGCGGCTGATTGATTTCGTGGGCCAGCGCGGCGGACATCTGCCCGAGTGCGGCCAGTTTCGCCGACTGCACCAGTCCGTCCTGCGCAGTGCGCAAGTCGCGGGTACGTTCTTCGACCAGTTGCTCAAGTTCCTCGCGGCTACGCTGGCGCATCTTCGCCAGACGCCAGCGCTGATTGAGGAACAGCAACAGGAACACCAGCGCCAGCCACACCCCCGCTGCGGCGAGCCCGGCATTGCGCTGGTCTTCGAAGGACAGTTGCGGACGGCGCAACAGGTGCAGGGTCCAGCCTTCGGCGGTCAGCGGCAGGGATTCCCACAGGTAATCCGCCGTGCCTTGCGGAGCCTCGACACGACGCAGGTCGCTGTTGTCGTCGAAGCGACGCAGGGACAGATGGGTCAGCGGCACCAGCGACTGCTTGTCGTATTGACGGGTGGCCTTGATCTCTCGGTAATCGGCCGGGGTCAGCGGATGCAACAGGCGATAGCGCCACTCGGGCTGGTTGGCGATGAAGACGATGCCCCGGGCATCGCTGACCAGCAGGGTGTCGTTGCCATGGCTCCATTCGCGCTCAAGCTCGGGGAATTCGAGCTTGACCACCATCGCCCCGAGGAACTCGCCGTTGTCACCCAGCACGGCGCTGGACAGGAAATACCCGGGAATCCCGCTGGTGACGCCGACCGCGTAGAAGCGCCCGGTGCCCTGGGTGCGGGTCTGACTGAAGTACGGGCGAAAGCCGTAGTTGTGGCCGACGTAACTGCTGGGCAGACGCCAGTTGCTGGCTGCCACCGCGAGGCCGGTGTGATCGAGCAGTTCCAGCGTCGAGGACTGCGCGGCGCCGTTGATCTTTTCCAGCTTCAGATTCAGCGCAGCCTGTTGTTCGGCATTCACCGGGCCGGACAGTGCCGCACGCAATTGCGGGTCCAGTGCCAGCACGGCAGGCAGGGCGCGGTAGCGGTCGATCAGGGTGTGCAGCGAATTGGCGTAGAGCGCCAGTTGCTGGTTGGCCCGGGCAGCGTCCTCCACCAGCGCCTGGCGTTCGGCGTGACGGATCGCAAGCGTTGCGGCGAGGGCGGCGCCGGCGAGGATCAGCAGGGTGTACAGCGACAGACGCAGGGTACGGGAAGTCGGCAGCATGCTGGGCAAACGGATGGCAGGACGGGCGGGCACGATAGCATGTGCCCGCCCGGTACGGCGTATTGTCGAAGCGACTCAGACGTACGTTTCGCTCATCGTGCGTTGCACTCGCTGTTGCATTTTTATCCTGGGCTTGGGGATCGGTTTTTTCAGTGACTCGTTGCTGAGTTGCTGTTCCAGTTGGGCCGGGCGTGCCGTTACGCCGTCTGCTTCGCTCGCAGAGTCCTTGAGCTGTTGTTCGAGGCTCAATACCTGACCAATGGCCTCAAACGGATCGACCCCGGTTTTGAGCAGTTTCATGACTTCGCGTTGTTGATCGCCCAACAGGTCATCCAGTTGCCTATAGAACATGTCCTGAAGACGTGGCGAATAGGCACCAATATTGTTATTGGCATCCTTGATGCTTTGCAGGAGTTCATTGCCGCCCTTGATCAGGTTCTGTGCCCCTTCTACGAGGTCGGCTGCCCTATCGGCGGCAGCCGTTACCGTCGCGGCGATTTCCCGGGTGCGCAAGGTTTGCACGGCCTTCAGGCTTTTTTTGAAGAAGTGGTAACGCAACAGCGGAAAAACGATTGCCCCGACGAGAGTGCCCACGCCGGTGCCGATCAGGTTGCCGATACCCGGTACCGCAGTGCCTAGAATCCCGCCGACACCTGCACCCTTAATCGCGCCGTAGAAAGCAGATGTGAACCCGTGTCGGGACTTCATGAATGTGACAAAGGTGATGCTTTTGCGCAGTTCATTGATGTCGGCGTCTTCAGGAACGAGGCCGTCAAATTCGCTGGCAAGTTTGTGCAACTGATCTGCTGCGGTTGCCGCTCTGTCGAACACGCCGAAAAAACCTTTCGCCACGTCAAAAAGTACCTTCGCATTGCCCGTCTCGTCGACATGGATAATCGGGTTGTTGCCCACGAACGCATACAGGTTCAGCCCGTCGACAGCTCCTGACGGATCGGCAGCCGTCCAGCGTCCCAGCCACGGCGCGTAGTATCGGGCACCGTAGTAGTACAACCGGGTGACATCCATTTCCTTGCCCGAGTAGCGGATGTACCGGTATTCCACTTCGATCAGTACGGGCGCTGCCATCCACGCGGTTGCACCGAACGAAAAGTAGCCTTCGTGGCTGATCATCCGCGCCTGCTGATCCAGTTCCAGCGAAACCGCCCCCAGATGATCGCCTGACGTGTAGCGCAGCTGGTCAGCATCGATACCCGGCGGTTTGCCGTTCACCCAGTGCAGGCAAACGGTGTTGTCACTGGCCAGCGGCAGGGTGATCAAGTGCAGTTCTTCGCCATTGTCCTTGGTGCGGATTTCCAGTCCCGGCAGATAACGCACCTCATGGAAATGGCTGACTGTTGTCGTGTGGCTGTCGTGACGTTTGTAGACCCGCTGGCCCTGGCTGTAGCGGTAATGCTCTTCGTCGTTGGCACTGCTGCCGTTGCGATCGATGAGGATTACCTTGCCCAGCTCGCCACGGCTGTTCCACTCCATTGGCACGCCGGGTTGCAGCGCCAGCAGATGGCCGGCAGGGTCGAACAGGCGGGTGAAATCCGGAGGTGGGTCACCGGGTTTCCAGCGCACGCCGCGGTTACTGGCGGGATCGATGAATACCTCGAACGTGTGACTGGCGTCCTCACGAACATGGGTGGTTTTGAGGAGGTTGCCGCTGTCGTCGTACTCGTAGTTTTCGATGTAATTGCGCCGGTCAGTGGGGGAGGTCGGCTGCGGTCGGCCGAGATGGTCCGAGGGCGGGGCGTCGGCGTAGCCGGTGGTGTGTATCAACCTGTACAACGTGTCGTAACGAAACTCGCGGTGACCATCAACCCGCTGGTTGCTGAAATAGCTGGGCGTGTAGGCATGATCGAGAATGCGGGTGATGTTGCCCGTCCGGTCGTATTCATACTCGAAATCCTGAAGTGCCGATCCCGAATCCTTCTGTACGCTGTGACGATCCAGGCGCCCGTCGGTGGCCCGATAGTGCCAGTGACTGACGACGCCATTGCCGGTCTGTTGTTCGATGATCCGTCCGGCGGCGTTGTACTGCGCATCCTGTAATACGGTTTGCCAGTTGGTCTGTCCGTTGAGTTGCAACTGCACCCGATTGAGCTGCCCGGCGATGTCATAAGTCGATTGCTGTCTGTGACCGCCGGCGTCGACCTTTTCCAGCACCACGCCGAGCGGGTTGCTGGTGCATCGGCTGACAAAGGTTTTACCGTCATGGAAAGTACGGGTTTCATGTAACCCGGTGCCCGTCAGTCCGATACTGTGGAATGCGACGGTGCCGGATGGATCGCTCAGTTCGATCAATTGCCCGCGCAGATTACGGCCGAAGTCGTTTGTGACGTCGGCGTAGGTCCTCGTTTCAACGTCTGGAGTGCCGTTTTCTTCAAGGGTCAACAGGCGCAACTGGTCATCGTAGGTCATGACTCGATGATTACCGTTTGCGTCCCAGGAATGTCCGGGTTGCCCGGCCGGTCCAGGCAGGATGACGGTTGTGCCGGCATCGACACTGAGTGTCCTGAGCGCCTGACCATTGAGCGCGAAAAGTGTGAGGATATTCGGTGTCGGCAGGCGCGGATCGCGTTGAGCCACTGGTCGTCCGGCCGCATCAAAGTCTTGGCGGGTGATGAGCGATTCTACGTCCCCATCTGCCATCCTGCGCAGGTATTCGACCTGTCGGACCCGGAGTGCACGGGGGGCGTGAACCTGCAAGGAGGGTGTGCGCCAATGTACGGATCGAATCATCGGGCTGCTCATTGCACGTTCAACGGCGCCCAGCGCGTTGCCGCATCAGGAACTGATTGTCGGTAGTGCCCATTTCCTTGTACCAGGCCATGCCTTTTTGCATTCGGTCGATATAGTCCAGCGTCCTTTCGGTCTTTTGTCGCAGGCCCGAGCGGGTGATCGGCGCGAGCGTTTCAGGGGACGTCATGTGATTGACGTTGGGAATGTGATCGGCTGGATAAACGACGTTCGTACCCAATGCGTTAAAAGCCGCCTCGGCCCAGGCGGAGCGTTGTTCTACGGCCTCTTTCCATTCACTGAGCAGCGTTTCGATCTTGCCGATCTTGACGGGATCGAGGCGGTTCTTGATGTCTTCGGCTTCAACGGCGCGGGCGAACAAATTGAACGCGCCGCCAAGGATCGATATCCATGCTCCTACCAGACGCCCCATCACGAATTCAGGATTGAGCACCGAGTTGAGCGCCGGGTGGATCAGTTCATCCTTGATGCTCCGCCAGTTGAGTTCGATATCTTTGGCGGCTTCCTCGATCCCCATTGCTTTATCGATCGCAGACACGGAGATGGTTGAAGTCTGGGGTATGAGTGCGCCGATCAGACCCAAGCCTGTGATCGGAGCTGCCATGCCAGCCATGATGTCTCCGGCGACGTTGCCACCCGTCACCGCCTCGATGAAGGGCAAGCGGTCGACTCTGCTGTGAGAGACGATATGTGGTACATCCGGGATGAGCTGACCGACCTGTTCTCCGCCGATGTTCCCGGCTTCATAGCTGAGTATCCCTGTGACCACTTCGCCTACAGTATTGGCCAGCAGGTTTCTCTTGATGTTTTTCTGGTGGATGACGTTGTCGATCTGCACCAGTGTCTGCCCGGCAATGCCTTCGAGTGTCGACACAAAACCCGAGTACAGCATGATGACGCTTTCCGCCTTCGCACCGCCCGAAGGATCGACAAAGCGAAGCGGGTTGTTGGACACAAAGGCGTAAAGGTTGAGCCCGTCCACCGTGCCGGCCGGATCGGCGCTCACCCAGCGACACAACCACGGCGCGTAATACCGTGCTCCGTAGTAATAAAGCCCGGTGACATCCATTTCCTTGCCCGAATAGCGGGTGAACTTGTAGTCCGCTTCGATCTGCGAGCGGGCCGCCATCGACGAGGTAGCACCGAAGGCGTAGTAGCTTTCGCGGCTGATCACCTGCGCCCTTTGATCAATCTCCGTAACGCTCGATCCCAAATGGTCGGAATGGGAATAACACAACCGATCTGCATCGATACCAGGCGGTTTGCCGGTGACCCAGTGCAGGCACGTCACCTCGCCGGTGCCGGTGGCTACGGTGATCCTGTGCAATTCTTCTCCGCTGCTTCTGGTGCGGATTTCCAGACTCCCCACGTAATGCACTTCAGCAACATGGTTGACGGTGCCTGTGTGGGTTTCGTGACGTTTATAGACCCTTGCACCCTGGCTGTAGTGATACAGCTCCTGATCGGACGGACCGCTGGCGTGCTCCACGAGGATCAGCGACTCCAGCTGATGGCGGCTGTTCCAGTGCATTGGCTGGCCGGGTTGCAGGGCCAGCAGATTGCCGGCGCGGTCGAACAGGGCCCTGAAGTCAGGTGCCGGGTCCCCCGCTTTCCAGCGCACACCGCGATTGCTGGCAGGGTCGATGAACATCTGGCGGGTGTAGTTGTTGCCCTCGCGAATATGAGTCAGTTTTTTCAGGTTGTTGCCGTCGTCGTATTCGAAAGACTCGACATAGTTGCGTCGGTCATTGGGGTCGGTGGGGTGCGGCCGTCCAGGATTGTCCTCGGGTGGGGCGTCGTTGTAACCGGTGGCGCGAATCAGGCGGTACACCGAGTCATAGCCAAAGGTGCGTTCACCGTCGACCCGCTGGTTGCGGAAAAACGTCGGTGTGTAGGTGTGATCGACAATGCAGATGGTGTTGCCCACCAAGTCGTATTCATACTCGAAATCCTGAACCGCCGGCTCCGAAGCCTTTTGCGCGTACTGCCGAAGCAGACGTCCGTCGGCCTCGCGGTAATGCCAGTGGCTGGTCACACCGTTGCCGAGCCGTTGTTCGGTGATCCGGCCGGCGGCGTTGTAATCCGCGCCGTTCAGGATCGGCTGGACACTTTGCCCGCTGAGTTGCAGTTGCACCTGAGCAAGCTGCCCGGCGATGTCGAAGGTTGATTGTTGGACATGCCCGCCGGCGTCGGTGGTTTGCAGCAGTGCACCGATGGCGCTGAAACGCTGACGGCCGGCGCAGATCTTGCCATCCTCGAAGGTGCGGACCTCTTCTGTTGACTGATCACGCATGTTGAAACTGTTGAATTGCACCGTACCCGATGGATCGCTCAGCGCCGTCATTTGTCCGCGCAGATTGTGCGTCGGATCGGCCGAAACCGTTTCATAGCTGAACGTTTCGAAGCCGGTTACACCGTTTTCTGTGACGCTGCGCAGACGCAGTTGCGCGTCGTAGCTCATCTCCCGGTGATTGCCGTTCGCATCCCAATTCTGCAAAAGCTCGCCGCCGAGTCCTGGCAGGAGCGTGTTTTCGCCACCGTCGACGTTCCGGGTCTTGACCGCCATGCCATCTAACCTGAACACGGTTGTTGTATTGGGCATGGGTAAGCGCGGATCGTGCTGTGCAACCAGATGGCCGACAACGTCATATTGCAATCGGTTGATGAGCGCTCGCACTTGCTCGCCGGCCACTGTGCGCAGGTACTCGACTTGTCTGACGGCTTCGCCGCGAGGGCCGATGACCGACAGTGTCGGTGTGAGATGGTGCACGCTGGCGTTCATGACTTGACCCGTTTTGCGGGTTTTGCAGGCGCCGGTCTTTTTGCAGGCCTGGTCAGTGGCGGTTCTTGCGTATCGTTGTAGTCGTAGCTGAGCTTGAACCACGGATGCAGAACGTCGAACGCCAGATGGCCGAGCGCGTTGATCGTCTGGATCGGCCGCCCCAGTGCGTCGTAGAACATCTGGTCGTGGTAGCCGTGCTTGCGCATGGCGCTGTCATTGATACAGCGATGACTGTTGAGGAAATAGGGCCGGTAGACCCGAATGGTTTCGCCCTTGTGGTTGTATTCCACGCGACTCTGCACTCGCCAGCGTTGAAGGGCCGGCAGTTCAATAGGCTTGCCATCGGCCCCCGTCGCCAGGCCGTCCTCGGCCGTGGCGACAAAGGCATCGCCCGGCGGGACGAGCTGTTTGTTTTGCAACTCGCGGCCAAAGCCGTCGATGTAGCTGATCGTCATTTGAATCTGTTGCAGCGGGTCGGTGTGATAACGGTCGGCAACCAGACTCAGGCTGTGCACCGGTTGCCTGAGGGCGGTGTGAATGATCCTGAGCAGAGCCTGTTCGCTGACCGTGCGTTTTTTGCGCTGGTTCAGCCAGCGCAGCGCCGAGGCGCGGATGTGGCCGTCGGGCAGGATCAGGCCGTTGGCGATCCAATCCTTTCTTTTGCGCGACAGGGTTTGGCGCGGGAGTGCGGGCATCCAGCTGAACAGCTCGGTGCGCACTGCACTGGCGGCGGATGCCACTACGGTTTTCGGATGGGCGAGGGCGTATTCGACGCTCAGATCAGACTGCGGCGGGTAAGCGGACAGAGGCTCGAACCCGGCCGGCAATCCTTCTTCGCTGCCATGAAAACTGAGCACCATGGGCTGACCGCCTGCGTCGTAAAGAACTTCCTGAATGTTCTCGTTGGGATTGGTGATACTGAACGGCTGCAGGGTGTGCATGTCGTATTTCACCGATGTCACGCAGCCGTCCGGCAGGGTGATGGCAATGGTCATCAGGTGGTCAGCATCCCAGGTGATGTGCGTCACACCATGGCTGGCGGTCTGTTGTACCTCGGTGACGTGATAAAAACCGCTGGCATCGGTGTAGGTGAAAAAGCCGCTTTGCGCTGACCACAGGTTTTGCAGCAGATCCTGTGCAGGGTCCTCCGGGAGGAGCAGCTTCATGGGCGAGTAGCCGATCTTTGTCAGCTCGTTCCGAATGACTATCGGGACGTCGTCGTAGGCCTCCAGGGCCTTTTTGTCGAACACGGCCTGCTCGGTCGGCCCGGCCAGCGGCGGGTAGAGAATCTTGCCGGTGGACTCCAGGTACGTGTGTTGCGAGAGTGAGGTCAGTTCCCGCGCGTTTGTCCATTCGGCACTGTCTTTGTACCGGTCGAAATTTTCGAAACTGATGTCCGCCGCTCGCAGCCCGCCCGGCAGTGCGCCCTTGGGCAGCTTCATTGCGTTGCTGCGCTGGCGCCAGGGCAAGCCGAGCAGCCAGTGACCGTCAGTGGTCAGGTGAATGAAGGCGGCGAGTGTTTCCGTCAGATAAAAGTACTGTTGCTGCTCATCGTGACTGTCTACCCAGGCCCGAAGCTGGTCTTCTCGATCGAAGGGCGGTTTGTCCGTTTCGGTGCGACGGCGAGCACAGGCGACCGTGACACTTCGAGTCGACTGACCGTACTCGTTCTGCTCCTGATTGACGGTGTGCTGACAGTTCGGGTCGTCCATGAAACGTTCGTATTGATGGCTACGGGTTTCCAGTTCGAGCACCAGCAGACTGGACGGGTTGTCTTTGACCACCCGCACCCGATAGCGAAATTCGCTCAGGGAGAACAGGCGCACCGGGGTGGGGTCGTCTGCCTGAGACACTTCGCTGCGCAGTGGGCGACCAGCCAGGGCGTAGGCAATTTCGCGATTGTCGTCGGCTTTGTGCCGCGTCCGAACACGCTCCTTTCTGCCCTTGGCATCAAACGTTGAAATAACCGTGGGCCCGAGCGGTGTGATGGCGTTGTCGAGTTCGCAGATGTCTTGTAAAACAGGGTCGATGCTTTGACCGGTATGAAACCAGTGAGTCGTCCGCATCGGCGCCGTATGGCCGCTTTCAGCCTTGCCCGGCTCCAGTTCACTGTCGGTCTGGCAGACTTTGCCGAAACCGCGAAACTCACGAAAGTAACCGTCGTAATAGCCCTTGAAATACTCGTAGAACTGCATCAGGTAGTTGCCAGTGATCTCATCGTCCTGACGCAACCAGTGAAGCACCATCTGGGGAAAGGGCAGAAGGCAGACCGGACGTCGGCGTGCCATCAGTTCCAGACGTTTTTCATCCAGCCAGAACTGCGCACTGCTGCGATGTTGCAGTGTGGCGCTGTAGCCCATGTTGTTGTTGCAACCTGTGAGCAGATAGGGCCGTTTACTGACGAAGTGATAAACCCAGTGCTGCGGCGTCATGTGCGGTTTGGTGAACAGCAGGCTGGCACAGCCCAGGCCTTGCAGGTCGGCGAAGGTCACCTGGCAGAGGTTGTCGTAGCGAATGCCGTCGGGCCACGCAACGATGCGCGGGACTTGCTCAAAGACATTGCCCCCGTAATTCCAGTAGATCTCGAAGTGATCGGAACACAGACGGATCAACGCCGGTGCACCGGAGCCATCGAGATCGGCGAAGCGAATCTGATCGGCATTGAAATGCGTGTACTCGAAGGGTAGCGCGCTGATTGCAATCCGTTTGCCGAAATGGCCGTGGCCCAGATTGGCCCAGGTTTCGATCCCGTCGTGACGAACCCGGCACAGGCCCGAGAGGTCACTGGCATGCAGGTTGCCGAACATCACAAGCTCGGTGCGGGCGTCGCTGAACAGCGGTAAACGATCCGGGGTATGCGGCACATCCTTGCCGGGTGCGAATCCTTTCTCCCGCACATTGGCGTACACCCGCACGCTGTTCGGGCCGATCAGGGCCATGGAATCCAGGCCATCGCCGCTCAGGTCGCCCAGTTGTGCCAGTTGATGGAAATACTCCACGGGAAACTGGCTGAATGGCTTGAACAACGACCAGGTGCCATCCGGGTTGAGCGTGTAATACCCGCTACCACCGGGTTGCGCGACGACCCAGTCCAGGCGCCCGTCACCGGTGAGGTCGGTGAGGATCTGCACCATCGGTTTGCTGCTGTCGGCGTTCGGAATCAGCGGCAGCAGTGTCCAGGGGCCGTAGACGATTTCGTCAGAACCGGGCGTATCGCGCAAGGGCTCGCGGTAATACCAGGCGCCGTCGTACTGGCAGAGAAAACCGGGCACGCCTTCGCCGTAAAGATCAACACAATGGTAGGGCTTGCCGTCGTTGAGGCCGGGCATGTGATCGAGTTGCAGAAAGGGTTTGGGGGCGGTGTCGAGGAACAGCGCTTCATAAAAATATTCGAGGGGCGGCATGTGCCTGACGCGACCTGTAACGTCGTAGCTCATGTAGTGCGCGGCTTTCAGGTGGTTGTACCGATGCTGTGTGGGTTCGTGCTCCAGCAGCAGTCGATTGACCAGCATCGGAGTGAGGCCGGTGTGGTTGAACAACAGAAACTGCCGGCACAGGCGCCGGGTCCCGATTTCAAAGCCATAACGATGCATACGAAACGGGTCGGAACGCACCGTCCAGGCATCCTCGTTGGCGGCATACGGTGGAACATCGTCATATCCGGCGACGCGTTCGCCGTAGTCAACGATCAGTCGGAACTTCCAGTCCAGTAACTCCGGTTGCGCGTGATCCAGACAATACAGATCGGTACTGGCGGTCTTGTTGCAATAACAGACTTGCCGCAGGTAACGCTGGGCACTGTAGTCAAAACGGGCGTCGGTGACTTTGTCGTCAGCCTTGTACTGGTAAAAGATGTTTTCGCCCAAAGGGTTCCGGACTTCCACCAGCAACCACACTGCGATAAGGGTCGGGTCCGCCGGGTCATGGATGCAGGCATCCAGGGTGTTGCCGTAGCAATACTGAGAGCCGTCTGCGCCAAAGACCACCCAGAACCGATGGCCGCCACCGGTCGGGGTCCAAAGCTCGTAGCGGGTAAAGGTCGTTTCCAGGCGCGGAATGTAGAGCACCACGGAATAGGTTTTGGCGTTCCTGCCTTTACCGCGTGTACGCTTTCTGGTCTTGATCTTGCCGCGGGCCGTCAGCTCGGGCCGCAGATCGGTGCCGTCGGCCTGCATGACATCGGCGGCCTCGTATTTCGGCACACCCTTGCTGGTCTTGCGCGAGATGGCGGGCAGCGGTAGATCCCAGCCGAGCCCGCATTTGCCATTGCCCGCGTTACCGTCGTAGACCAGTTGCAACTCGGGATTGAGCGTGCGCGCATTCAGGATCGGGAGGGGCAGCGTATAAGAGCGCTGCCCGGTTGCACCGATCTCTCCCCAACTGCGCCCGTTCGTTGCAATGGACGCTGTCTTGGCAATGGAGGGAGGAGTGACGAGCGCATCTGCATCCGGGGTCATGGCGTCGCAACCTGAAGATGTCGAGGTGTCACGCTAGCAGAGCGGCATGCGCCAGACACCTGTCAGATCTGACAGGTGCCGACTGACGGCAGGCGAAAAAAAACCGGGCGGTCATCGCTGACCGCCCGGTTTTTCACAAGCAGCTGAAGCGCTTACTGCACTTCTACCGCCAGACTTTCGCTGATCTTCTGTTGCCAGATCGCAGGGCCGGTGATGTGCACCGATTCCCCTTTGCTGTCCACCGCGACGGTGACCGGCATGTCCTTGACCTCGAACTCGTAGATCGCTTCCATGCCCAGCTCGGCGAACGCCAGGACCTTGGACTTCTTGATCGCTTGCGCCACCAGGTAAGCGGCGCCGCCGACGGCCATCAGGTACACGGCCTTGTTGTCCTTGATCGCGTCGATGGCGGTCGGGCCGCGCTCGGACTTGCCGATCATGCCCAACAGGCCGGTCTGCTCGAGGATCTGACGGGTGAACTTGTCCATCCGCGTGGCGGTGGTCGGGCCAGCCGGGCCAACCACTTCGTCACCGACCGGATCAACCGGGCCGACGTAGTAGATGAAGCGACCCTTGAGGTCTACCGGCAGGGTTTCGCCCTTGTTCAGCATCTCGACCATGCGCTTGTGCGCCGCGTCGCGACCGGTGAGCATCTTGCCGTTGAGCAGGACGGTTTCGCCCGGCTTCCAGCTCTGCACGTCTTCCGGGGTCAGGGTGTCGAGGTTGACGCGACGGGCCGACGGGCCGGCTTCCCAGACGATTTCCGGGTAGGCGTCCAGCGGTGGCGCTTCCAGCGAAGCCGGGCCGGAACCGTCGAGCACGAAGTGCGCGTGACGGGTGGCGGCGCAGTTCGGGATCATGCACACCGGCAGCGAGGCTGCGTGGGTCGGGTAATCCATGATCTTCACGTCGAGCACGGTGGTCAGGCCACCCAGGCCCTGGGCGCCGATGCCCAGCTGGTTGACCTTCTCGAACAGCTCCAGACGCATTTCTTCGATACGGTTCTGCGGGCCACGGGCTTTCAGCTCGTGAATGTCGATGGATTCCATCAACACTTCCTTGGCCATCACGGCGGCTTTCTCGGCAGTGCCGCCGATGCCGATGCCCAGCATGCCCGGTGGGCACCAGCCGGCGCCCATCGTCGGAACGGTCTTCAGCACCCAGTCGACGATCGAGTCGGACGGGTTGAGCATGGCCATTTTCGACTTGTTCTCGGAACCGCCGCCCTTGGCCGCCACGTCCACTTCCACGGTGTTGCCCGGGACGATGGAGTAGTGGATGACCGCCGGGGTGTTGTCCTTGGTGTTTTTACGAGCGCCCGCCGGGTCGGCCAGGATGGAAGCACGCAGGACGTTTTCCGGCAGGTTATAGGCGCGGCGCACGCCTTCGTTGATCATGTCGTCCAGGCTCATGGTCGCGCCATCCCAACGCACGTCCATGCCCACACGCACGAACACGGTCACGATGCCGGTGTCCTGGCAGATCGGCCGGTGGCCGGTGGCGCACATGCGCGAGTTGATCAGGATCTGCGCCATCGAGTCACGGGCCGCTGGCGATTCTTCGCGCAGGTAGGCTTCGTGCATCGCCTGGATGAAGTCCACGGGGTGGTAGTAGGAAATGAATTGCAGGGCGTCGGCAACGCTCTGAATCAGGTCGTCTTGCTTGATCACGGTCATGAGTCGCGCTCCTCTAAAAGACGGGAACATTCAATAAGGTGCCTGCGGCTTGGGTGCATCGGTCGGTCGCAGACACCTTTCAAGGCACGCCGGGGCTGCTGGCGCGACGCTAAAAAGGCGCGGCAGTATACCGCGCCTCCCCGGTGGTGACACGCGCCGGCAGTCATTCGTTGGTCGCATGGCGGGAGCCGGTTGTCGTGATTTTCCGGATGCGCGTCCGGCGCGCTGTTTCGGGGCCGTGAAGGCCGACAAAAAATCACGCGTGGACGGTGCTTTTGGCGAGCGCTCCGGGAACCCGGGAGGGGCGGGCCTGAGGGCTTTTTTGACGCCAAATATCCGGCCCGAAAATCAATGGTCATTTATCGACCGGGCCACTAAAGTGGCAGCCGGTCTGTAGAGTAGGACACTCGGTCAGCCTCTTATCGCACGGTGAGTCAACGATTGACCCATAACGCCATTCAACGTCTTTTGCTCAAACGCTTCGCCCTCGCTGCAGCCACCTACGGATTGGCCTTGCTGCTGCTGTGGCTGGCGTATTTCACCGGACACTACGAAGATTCGCTGACAGGCGTCGCTGTCGGCAGCGCCCTGGTGGTCATCAGCCAGGCGACCCTGTTCGCGGTGTTTTTCTCGGGCGCCAACCTGCGCTTCTCTGACCCGAGCCTGACCGAAGCGCAAGTGCTGCTCGGCCTCGGCTGGCAGACGTGGCTGATCGCGCATCTGCAAGAGGCCCGGGGCGAGTTCCTGGTCTTCTATGTGCTGATCCTTTTGTTCGGCCTGTTCCATCTGTCGCGGCGGGCCTTCGTGCGCTGCGCGATGCTGGTGTTTTTCAGCTTCTGCGCCATCACGCTGTGGGACGGTTACCACTTCCGGCTGCACGATCCGGCGCTGTCTGCCTTGCAGGCCTGCATTCTGCTGATCGTACTGGCGTGGCTGGTGATTTACGCGCGTTTCGTCCAGACCTCACGGCAACGCATGCGCCAGCGCCGCTTTGCCTTGCAGGCGCATCAGGACACGTTGCGCGGGATGATGCGTCAGCTCGAAGACCTGGTGGCCACTGATGAACTGACTGGGCTGTTCAACCGCCGGCATTTTCTGCGCCTGGCCACCCGCGAATTGAACGCGATGGAGGCCGACGTCGTGCATGGTCTGGCGCTGATCGATCTCGACCACTTCAAACGTATCAACGACCTGCACGGCCATGCCGCCGGTGATCAGGTGTTGCAGGCGTTCGCCGGCGTGGCCGGTGCCTGTCTGCGCGACGGCGACGTGCTGGCGCGTTATGGTGGTGAGGAATTCGTGGTGCTGCTGCCCGATTGCAACGCCGAGCGCCTGACTGCTTGTTGCGAACGGCTGCGCATCGCTTTCACCGACGTCGAACTGGTGGGCCTGAATGTGAAAAACCTGAGCCTGTCCGCCGGCATGACCCTGCTGGAGCTGGGCGATGATCTGGACGACGCCTTGCAGCGCGCCGATCAGGCGCTGTACCGGGCCAAGCGCGACGGGCGCAACCGTTGCGCAGCCGCGTGGGAGAACGTCGATGCCTGAACTGCGGGTCGGTGAACGACAGTGGTCGGTGGCGGCGGGCAGCAACCTGCTCGATGCCCTCAACCGGAACGGTGTGGCGGTGCCTTACAGCTGCCGCGCCGGCAGTTGCCATGCGTGTCTGGTGCAATGCGTGCAGGGCTTGCCTGCTGACAGCCGCCCGGATGCCCTGAGCGCCGAACAACGTGATCAGGGCTGGCGGCTGGCTTGTCAGTGTCAGGTCATCGAAGACTTGCAGGTGCACACCTTCGATCCGGTCACTGATGGTCGCCCGGCCACGGTCGAAGCGCTGGACTGGCTCGGCGATAGCGTGTTGCGCCTGCGCCTGACACCCCAGCGGCCGTTGCGCTACAGCGCTGGTCAGCATCTGGTGCTGTGGGCCGGTCACATCGCGCGGCCGTATTCACTGGCGAGCCTGCCGGAAGAAGACCGTTTTCTCGAATTTCACCTCGATTGCCGCCAGCCCGGCGAATTCAGCGATGCCGCCCGGCGCTTGCAGATCGGCGACCCGATCCGCCTCGGTGAGCTGCGTGGTGGCGCGCTGCATTACGACCCGGACTGGCACGACCGGCCGCTGTGGCTGCTCGCCGCCGGCACCGGCCTCGGCCCGTTGTTCGGGGTGTTGCGCGAAGCCTTGCGTCAGGATCATCGGGGCGCCATTCGCGTCATTCATCTGGCCCATGATGCTGACGGGCATTACCTGGCCAAACCCCTTGCCGCACTGGCCGCGCAGCGGGAAAACCTCAGCGTCGAATTGTGGACGGCGGCCGAGTTGCCGGGCGCTTTGGCGCAACTGCGCCTTGTCTCCCGACAAACCCTGGCCTTAGTCTGCGGTTCGACTGCCAGCGTCGACGCCTTTGCCAAGCGTCTGTTCCTGGCCGGACTGCCGCGCAATCAACTGCTGGCCGATGTCTTCCTGAGCCGTGGTTGAGCGCTGATCTTTCAGACGCGAGACCTGCCATGCCCGAAGCCATCCTGCTGCACCGCGAACGCGGTTTGCTGACCCTGCGCCTCAACCGCCCGGACAAGAAAAACGCCCTGACCCGCGCCATGTACAGCCAGTTGGCCGAAGCGCTCAAGCAAGCCAATCACGACCCCGAAATCAACGCCGTGCTGATCACCGGCAGCGCCGAGTGCTTCACCGCCGGCAACGATATTGCCGACTTCATCCAGCAACCGCCGAGCGATCTCGACAGCCCGGTGTTTCACTTCATGCTCGAACTCCTCGAATGCCGCAAACCGGTGATCGCCGCCGTGGCCGGGGCGGCGGTGGGGATCGGCACGACGATGTTGCTGCATTGCGATCTGGTATACGTGGCGCGGGATGCGCGGTTGCGTATGCCGTTCGTCAACCTCGGGTTGTGCCCGGAATTCGGGTCCAGCCTGATCTTGCCGCGCTTGCTCGGGCAGGCCAAAGCGTCGGAACTGTTGCTGCTCGGTGAAGGTTTTACTGGCGAGCAAGCGGCGCAATGGGGGATTGCCACCGAAGCGCTGGGCAGTGGCGAAGCCGCGTTGGCCAGGGCGCGGGAGATGGCGCTGCGGTTTGATGAGCTGCCGGCCGAGGCGGTGCGCATCAGCAAACAATTGATGCGCGCGCCGGATCGCGAGTTGATCCGCAAGGTGATCGAGGAGGAGGGCGCGCTGTTCACCCAGCGGTTGCGCTCGCCGGAGGCACTGGCGGCGTTGACCGGGTTTATCAAACGCCACTAACGAAAAAGCCCCGCCATTCACATGGCGGGGCTTTTCGTTTTCAGCAACCGGTCACTCAGACCTGCGGGTCGCCCACATGCAGGATCTTCATGCCGTTGGTGCCGCCGGTGGTGTGGTAGCTGTCGCCCTTGGTCAGGATGACCCAGTCGCCTTTCTCCACCACGCCGCGCTTGACCAGCTCGTCGATGGCTTTCTGGCTGACTTCGTTCGGAGCCAGCGAAGCCGGGTCGAACGGCACGGTGTACACGCCACGGAACATCGCCGCGCGGGCCTGGGCCTCGCGGTGCGGGGTGAAGCAGTAGATCGGCACCGACGAACGGATACGCGACATGATCAGCGGGGTGTAGCCGCTTTCGGTCAGCGCGATGATCGCCTTGACGCCCGGGAAGTGGTTGGCGGTGTACATGGTCGCCAGCGCAATGCTCTCGTCGCAGCGCTCGAATTCCTTGCCGATACGGTGGCTGGAGGTCTTGCTGGTCGGGTGCTTTTCAGCGCCAACGCAGATGCGCGCCATCGCTTGTACGGCTTCCAGCGGATAAGCGCCGGCAGCGGATTCGGCCGACAGCATCACGGCATCGGTGTAGTCGAGCACGGCGTTGGCCACGTCGGACACTTCGGCGCGGGTCGGCATCGGGTTCTGGATCATCGACTCCATCATCTGGGTCGCCACGATCACAGCCTTGTTGTGGCGGCGTGCGTGCAGAATGATTTTCTTCTGGATGCCCACAAGCTCGGCGTCGCCGATTTCCACACCCAGGTCACCACGGGCAACCATCACAGCGTCAGAGGCTTTGATCAGACCATCGAGGGTTTCGTCGTCGGCTACGGCTTCGGCGCGTTCGATCTTCGCCACCAGCCAGGCGGTGCCGCCGGCTTCGTCGCGCAGTTGGCGGGCGTAGTTCATGTCGGCGGCGTCACGCGGGAAGGACACGGCGAGGTAGTCGACTTCCATTTCAGCGGCGAGCTTGATGTCGGCCTTGTCTTTCTCGGTCAGGGCCGGAGCGGTCAGGCCGCCACCGCGACGGTTGATGCCTTTGTGGTCGGACAGCGGACCGCCGATGGTCACCACGCAGTTCAGTTCGGTGGCGGTGGCGGTTTCAACGCGCATCACCACGCGGCCGTCGTCGAGCAGCAGCTCGTCGCCCACGCCGCAGTCCTTGACCAGGTCCGGGTAGTCGATGCCGACCACTTGCTGGTTGCCTTCGGTCAGCGGATGGCTGGTGGAGAAGGTGAACTTGTCACCGATCTTCAGCTCGATGCGCTTGTTGGCGAATTTGGCGATACGGATTTTCGGACCTTGCAGGTCACCCAGCAGGGCGACGAAGCGGCCGTGCTTGGCAGCCAGGTCACGCACCAGCTTCGCGCGAGCCTTGTGCTCGTCGGGGGTGCCGTGGGAGAAGTTCAGACGGGCGACGTCCAGGCCAGCCAGAATCAGCTGTTCGAGAACTTCCGGCGAGTTACTGGCCGGGCCAAGGGTAGCGACGATTTTGGTACGACGGACGGACATGCAAAGACTCCTCAGGTTCAAGCGCCAGCGAAGGCTACTATGCTCGAAGGGTGTAGTCATTGTTCGTTTGCACTACTTACGATTTTCTTTTTTGAACGCGACAATCGGCGCAAACGGCTCTGAAGATTTCTCACAATGGGTCGATACAGAGCACAAGACAGGAGAACCCCCATGCGATTGTTGCCCATTGCCGCCCTTGCCCTCAGCGTCCTCGCTGCTTCGGGCTGCACCCGTTGGTCGATGAACCATCATCTGAACAACGCCTACAGCGCCTATGACCGGGGCAATTGCGAGCAAGTGATGCTCGAACTTTCCAAGGTCGAACGCGCCAGCCGCGCCCGCCCCTACGTGTGGCCGGAAGTGTCGATGATGCGCGGCCAGTGCCTGGAACGGCAAAAAATGTTTGTCGATGCGGCGCAGACCTACCAGTTCATCATCGCCTCGTACCCCAACAGCGAATACGCCTACCGTGCCCGTGCGCGTCTGGAAACCCTGCAGAGTCTGGGCCACTACCCGACCCGCAGCGCCGCCGTGGTGCCACCCGCCCGCTTCTGATGGCGGTTGTCATACAAAAGCTGGCCGGCTGTATAAGGTGAGCTATAGTCGAATGACACCGGTGCAGATGCACTCTGTACCGGCGCAACACCTGCGACCGGCATGAGCAGTACGTGGCGAGCGCCACACCGGAAGCGGGGAGAGCGGGCCTGTCGGGCAGGTTCGTTCCGAAGCACAGTGCGGCCCGTTTGCCGGGCCCTGCATGGCGATACGCTCATGTTTACCGACCGTCGAATCGAACGGCACCAGTTGCCGTATTTTCTGCGAGTGTTCAACAGCGTCACCGACAAACCCATCGGCTTTCTGGGCAACGTCTCCGAAGACGGGCTGATGCTCATCAGCCAGTTGCCGATGATGATCGGTGCCGAATTCAAATTGCGTCTGAAGATCCCCGTGGGCGACGGCTGCCAGCAGGTGATCGACCTCAACGCCTGCTGCCTGTGGTGCCATGAGGATGCGACGCCCCAACACTACGACGCCGGCTTCAGCCTGTTCCGCACGCCCCCGGAGTACGGGCAACTGGTCGAGGCGTTGAAGCAGTACTTCAGTTTTCAGCCGTTGCCGGCTTCGGCCTGACAAAACAAAAGGGTCATGACCTGCTACAGGTCATGACCCTTTTTTGTTACGCGCCTATCGCAATCGCCCGCTCGTTATCCAGCGTCTTTTCCGCCAGCAGCAACCCCATCTCGCTCAACTGATAGATCGCCATCGCCAGATGCCGCGGCTTGTCGTCCAGGCTGTCGGCCAGGTCGAGCAGCAGAATGCTCACCGACGAGAAGGTCTCGTAGGTCTGGATGGCGATCGCCTCGGAATTGATCTCGGGATCGACCTTGAACATCTGCATGCCGCGATCCACGGAGTTGCGCGGTTTCTCGGCCTTGGGGTTGAGGTAGAAATCGAGGGCCCTGTGGGCTGCGTCGTGGAGTTTCTTTGAATCGATTGAGGCGTAGGGGGAGACCGGATCGGGTTGATCGGTCGGGTCCTTTGGATCGGTGTCCGAAGGGGGATTTGGAACTGGCTTCTTCATGTATTTCGTACTCGTCGTTAGGGCCACCATTGGCTCGCGACTAAACGAGAAAAGGGTGGCGGCTGTAAGCAGGTTAGTCGACCGGGAGTACGTACCGGTGCGCCCGAGGGCGCCCTGCGAACAGCCACCATCGAGTGCGGGGATAGGGAATACCCGACTGGATGACGCTTATGCGCAACGTACTAAAGACCCCGGGCGACTAAACCCGGCCGCTGATTGGCAGCGACACGGATCAAGTTACGGGGCAACGCCAAGGCGCACAAGCCGGCGGATTCTGAGGGATTTGTAGGCAATGGCACAAGGCGTCGTAGCCCGTTGTTACGACTTGCAGGACGCTGCCGGACAGGGCTGTGGGAAGAGTTACCGCTTGTCGGGACTGTCAGATTTTACAGGTAGGCATTCAGTGTCCAAAGGCGTTCAATTCATTTGAGTCTTTCGGTTTTTGTCGTCGATAACGGAAGTTCTCTGATCGAATTTAACCGGTTCTTGATAATAAGGAGCAGCGTCATGAAAGCTGAAGTCGATATGTCGGTGGTAGATGTAACGCAATTTTCCATTGCCAGTGAAGATGATTACAAGAATGCGAAAGATGCGGGCGTCACATCTATAGTAACTTTGGTGGCAACTCATAGTAACTACAAGGCAGAAGGGACGGTTGAGTATTGGTGGCAGGATCATACCCTTTTTGGTTATTTCTTGCAGTACAGGGTTACCTCTAATGGTAACAAGAAGGGTGATCTCTATTTTGGTGTTTGGGGCACGCCCGGGCAAACCTGGTACAACAAGCTTACAGGTAATGCAGTGCAGGATGGAGAGTGGCACGAGTTCCGTGCTGGGGGATGGGTAGGCACTTCAGCAGGGACAGGTCGTCTCTATATGAAGTATACATTTGATCGATCGAATGCTCCGGATCCGACGGCCGATACTTATCTGGACGTTGCCATGCCTTGATAGTCGTATCTGATTATCATGTTCTGGGGTTTATAGGGGGGGGGGCTCCCTTTAAATCCCAACGCACTCGGGTTCTTAACTTTTGCCTTTCAGGGTGTGTCACAACTATGAGTATAGAAGGCGAGTTACCAAATGCTGCGCCGATCATCAATGTACCCATCGCCGACTCGACCGTCAGGAACGGTGAAATTGATGTTTCTGGAACAACAACTTCTTTCGGAGTGATCATCGCGTACCTTTATATCTTCTCTGGGTCTACCCCGGTTTCTATAGGCCGTGCAGTGCAGTCAGGCAGCACTTGGTCGGCACGACTTGCCGGAACGTTCGCTCCTGCCCGATACAGATTGGAAGTCACCCAAGGAGAAACAAGAACGATCTATGTGACTTTGGAAGTTCCTCCAGTTCGGATCACTGATCCTGTTTCGGATACGGAAATACCATCGAAACGGTTCACTGTCACCGGCTCCGGTGGAGAGTATGGTGTGGGTACTGTCTCGCTGTTTGACGCCAGTAATAATGCATCTTTGGGAAATGCTGACATTCAGACCAATGGTAGCTGGACCAAGACGCTGACCATCACAGGTAACAGTCTCGCCTTTTATGCCAGACAAACGATCGGCGGCTACCATTCGGTCAACTCAGCTACCGTCAATGTCTCGTACAGGGTTGCCACTGTCACCATCACTTCACCGGTAAACGATGCTGTAATCACTACGTTCAATCCAACTGTCTCTGGAGATGGTGAAACGGGTGCAAGTATTTCAGTACATCGAGCTGGTAATCCTGCCGATGTTTATGGCTCCGGATCTGTTGTGAGTGGCAAGTGGAATATATCGCTCACCAGGTCGTTGCCACTCGGCCCATTTATATTACAAGCCACGCAGTCTTATAACGGGCAGACATCGTCGTCCAGTCAGGTGTCCATTACAGTAGCCGTAAAACTACAGACTCCTGTCATCACCAGTCCTGCAGCCGGGTCAGTACAGGACTTTGTGTTTATATTGGGGGGCACAGGCGGCGTCGCCGGTTCCCTCATGCAGATCGTCTATGACCTGGACCATAACCATCTGGTCGGCCAAGCGGCCGTCACGGCTGACGCTTGGGAAGCGGCCGTGATAGTCGAACCCGGACGACGCTCACTGGTCGCCGGGCAGACAGGAGCCGGCATCAACCCTTCCGACTTCAGTCAGCCTCGAGTCTTCGACATCCGCCCACTCCCATTGACCAGGGTCAACGTCACTTTTCCGGATGCAATCA
Source organism: Pseudomonas kribbensis (assembly GCF_003352185.1). GTDB lineage: Bacteria > Pseudomonadota > Gammaproteobacteria > Pseudomonadales > Pseudomonadaceae > Aquipseudomonas > Aquipseudomonas kribbensis. The sequence continues at coordinate 4,921,732 of NZ_CP029608.1, read as the reverse complement.
CCGTGAAGTTTGCCGGTGGCGGTCGTGAAGGTGCCACGGTCGTGATAACGGTGCTCAGTGGTCCGGGAGGAGCGGCACCGGGGGAGGCAAGGGTCGTAAGCGGCAAGTGGGAGACCAGCGCAACGAACTGGCCCGATGGCCTCTACAAAATGAGTGCGATCCAGAAGATTTCCAACAACGCGGGGGGCTGGATCGAATCTACGCCAATTGAATTTGAAGTCACTTATCTGTTTCCACTTCCGTCCGGCGTGAAATCCACTCCGGAGTATCAAACGACCTTCTCAGGCAATGGGCTTTTGGGCGCAACGGTGTCGGTGCTGGACTCCGACAAACTGACGAAAATTGCCCCGGATGCACCGGTAAGGAACGATAACACCTGGTCCACTACAGCCTATGTGCCATGGGGGCCGACATGGGATCGGACCATTTATGTGCATCAATTTATTGGTAGCCGGAAATCGGCATCCGTCGAACACAAAGTCCGCATTCCACCGATTGCGCCTGGCATTGGCAGCGTTTCACCGGAGGGCCTGTCACCGACGTTCACCGGCACCTGCGAGCAGGACGCCCGGGTCAATCTGGTGTTCAGCGACGATGCCACTCCATATCCTGCAGTGGTGACCGGCAGGGCATGGTCGTTCCGGCGAACGCTGCCATTCACCCCGGATGTCGAGCACACCGTTACTGCAACCCAAATTGCCGCCCAGCAGACTTCCCCTGCGGCAAGTCGCCAGTTCAAGCAACAAAGGCCAATGGTGACGGTGGTTATTACCCATCCCGCGCAAAATTCCGAGGTTGGTCATGGTGATGTGACCTTCAAAGGAACCGGCGGTATGAAAGGCGCCACAGTGTCTGTGTGGGACTACGTAAATGGGGGCACTTTGGGTTCTGTCACGCTGGGAGCCGACGGGCCGTGGGAAATTGTTGTGCAAATGACGTTTGGTCGTCGGGTGGTGCGGGCAAAACAGGTCATCGGAGACCGGGAGTCGGCCTACTCTGCTTTGCGTGAATTCAATGTGGTGCTGTTACAACCCGAGATCGATGAACCGTCGGAGGCCGGCACTCAGACACGAACCTCGATGATCGAGGGTACGGGTGAACCGCTTGGGTATGTCGATGTTTTTAAGGGAAGCTCGACTACACCTTTTCTCGAAAAGGTACCGATTGGAGTCAACGGCCGATGGAAAGCCGAAGCGATCGAGCCCGTGGGCAATAAAACCATCCGGGCCAGACAGTACTTCCAGAGTCAGATATCCAAAGACACGCAGCCGCGCACATACAAGGTTGTACCGCATTCGCCGTTTATGGAAACGCCTGCAGCGGGCGACCACGTTGGCAAGCGAGCGATGGTTTCGGGCTTCGGCGTGCCGGGTGACAAGGTCAAGGTAAAACTCGGCCCTGGCACAGACCCGGCGTTGGGTGAAGCGTTCGTGGGTGAAGACCGCACATGGTCGATACCAGTGGAAATCCCTCGCGCGGGACCGGCCGTCTCACTGGTGGCCACCTCCTCGGAGGGGACATTCGAGTCTGCTGCGTCTGCCCCCCGCTCGGTACTGGCCGGTATATTCGAGCCCACCATCCAGTCGCCTGCCGAGGGGCGGCCGGTCCTCAATCCGGTGCATTTCGCAGGTACGGGCCGAGACGGTGAAGCTCAGCTCTGCAGCTGGTACAACCCGGAGGTCATCCAGGCATCGGTTTTGCCCGTAACCACTGCGACAGGCTGGCAAGGCGCGGCAAGCATTGCTCTATCGCCGGGCGGCAACTGGAGCGTGATTCAGCAAACCCTCACCAAGGATCAGGACGGTGCGACGGTGTCCGACAAAGTCACGAGCCATCGATTCGAGGTTGAACCTGTGCCTTCAGAGGGCAAATTATCGGATGTACCCGATAAGTGGTCACTCTGACTGTCATTTCTGACAGTAGACGACCATCGTCCTTTAGCGCCAAATCTAATCTTGTAAACGAATGACCCGACAACTGTGTCGGGCCATTCAGGGCTGCTTTCGACTCAGGAAATCCGCCATGGCCAAGACCCGCTTGCGTCCAGCCGCAGAACTCTACGAGCAACTGTTTGCTACGCACACGCGCCGCAAAAAATATTCGGCGCTACATTCCTACCTGACGCAAGGCGGTTCGATTTTTCCTTTGGTGGAAAACGGTATCGATGGCCTGGTAAAGGATTATCGGATGAGCCGCGAGGACGCGCAGGCCTTCTTGCGCCAGGCCAGCAGTATGGCGATCTACATCCGGCGCCTGTTCATTGAACACACCTTGACGTATACCGAGCAGCAGAAGCCCGGCAAGGCGTTGAAGAAACCGGCATCGAACGCGGTGAATTCGCTGGTTGACGGGCCCACGTTCGAAAAGCTGTTCACGCCCAACTTCATCGGGTCTTGTCCGCCGAGTGCGCTAGAGAATCTGTGGGGACCGGTGGCTTATCTGGTGGAGTTGTTCCAGTGGATCAGCAAGCGTATAGAGCCCGTCGGCGAAATTGCACCGAAGTACCTGCTGCACGAACGGCGCAGTGACTTGAAGGAGCTGGTGGTCGACGCCAATGCGGTTTTCCAGCCGTTATCTGCCGTCGAAATCATCAACAATGCGCTGGAGGCGTTCATCAAAAAACACGGAACGCTGACAGATCTGGTGGAAGCCTTGCTGACGGCGCGCTACCCCAATGACCTGCCCTGGTTTCAGCATTGGAGCACCCTCGATGGGGTTGCAGAACATCTGGGCATGTCGGTAGGCAACTTTGCGTTCACGGTCGATTTGCTGTCTCCCTACTTTTTGCAACCCAAGGCCTGGGATGCGAACGCCAGCCGCGCCTTGGCCCACTCTTCACGCCTGGGGCCGTACCAGAGAACCTTGTTGACCGAGCCTCGGGTGGCCCATGCGGTCCGGAAAGCATTCTTTGACGAAAACTACGGTTGCGAAGGTGTCGACGGTTACAAGACTCTCAATGAAGTGCCGACATTCGGCGAGCAGACCGGCTTGAACCCCACCGGTATCGAGGCGCTTTTATCAATTAAAGCTTCCGCACCGCGGCGTTCCGTGAATGTGAAGTTCGCTGGAGATCCGCCAGAGGGTCCGGAAAGCAATCGCTTCGGATCGGTTTACATCAATGCTGGAGCGAGTCCTCCGGTTGGTATCACCGAGGGAAGCGATGGTTTGCAAAAACTGACAATCGTGCCCGAGTCGTCAGCATCGAGCTCAGACTTTGAGCGCTTCGACCGACTGAACCGCAAGATACGCCTCGACAAATGGTTCGGCCTGCGCAGTTTTGAGGTGGACTCATTACTGGTCGCCGCGGTTCGCGCAGAAGAGCAGGGCGGACTGGCGCCAGACAAGTGGTGGATCACCGACAACGTGGTGCATGCGCTGGGACTCTTCCAGCTATTGCGTGAGAACTATGGCTGTACAGCGATGGATTTCGCCGCTTTCATCCACGAAATGTCGGTCTACGGTGTCGGCGACGAGCTCTCGCTGTTTGATCAGGTCTTCAATGCCGACGGCGACTATCGTCAGCCCTTGGTGCTCGACGGTGCGAGCTTCCCGGCGATTCCCGCAGTGGGTAGCAGCGATCTGACCGTCAACCAGTTGTGCAATGGTCTGCAGATCGATTGGCTGACATATGGTTACCTGGCCCTCGCCATCGTCAATGCCCAAGGAGTTGGCGACAATCTGCAGCGCACGCCGGCAATGGTTACAGCTTTTTACCGGTTGGTGAAGCTGGCACGCTTGATGAGCATCACACCGATCGAGCTTGTCCTGATGCTGACTTTGTTGGGGGACAACGATAAATGGCTCAGCGGGCTGGCGGGTGTGCCTCAAATCCATGGCCAGTCAGGCGAAACGCGCGATGTATTGAACATCATCTATGCCGTGCATGACTGCGTCAGCTGGTGCAAGGATCGGCAGTTGCCGGTGGGGAGCATGCTGCAAATGGTGGCGCAGCCGCAGGTGAGCGGTACCCCCTCCGAGGCGCAACTGCAACTGTTCGACAAGGTGATCAGTCTGCTACCGGCGGCTCGCCTGACTAACTCCGGATTGCTGGTGGATGAAGTGCCGCCAGCGCCTGCGGGCGACTGGCTTGATTTTTTGCGCTCGGTGGCGGATCACAATGGTTTGGTCCGCCCGCTCGGCGACAGTGAAGCGGAATACCTGAGGGAAGCACGCGCGAGGCTCAACCAGGCAGTGCTGGATGGGCTCCCGGCAATGGCCGACGAAGTGCGAGCCTCCATCGTAGAAAAAATGCTCGGTGTTCTGCTGCGAGCCAGAGAGGCACAGGCCTCAGTGGTCAAGGAGGCATTGGCGGTATTCACTGGTCTGGGCTCCGAACGCGTAATGGGCGTTCTTGCCTGGGCCGACACAACGGTCTTTCTACTGTTGCGCGAGATCACCGCCCACGTTGGCACGAGTGGGCAGGACGGTCGACGCGAGCGCGCTGGCGACAATCCCCTGCTCGGCAGGTTGGCCAATGTACAACGCCTTGCCGAGGTTGTGACACAACTGCGCCTGAGCGCCGCAGTGATGCGCGAGTATCTGGATTACGGTTACAGGGCCTGGCTCGGCCAGTCTGACAAGTACCAGTTCTCGATGAGCACGCTGTATGACCTGACGGTGCTCGGCCGAGCGTTCGAGATGAGCGATCAGTCGGAGGAAGAACTGCTGCACTACCTGCGTACCGTCGACCAGCTGCCAGCCAATATCGCCGGCGATTCGTTGTGGCTGGCCCAAGAGGCAGGCTACATCCTGCTGGCGAGGTTCTTCCAGTGGAGCGTTGCGCAGGTGCGCGAGTGCGTCCATCACATCGATCCATCCGACAAAAAAATCTTGAAAACCCTGCGCCAACTGGATCTGTTGATGCGTATTCGCGCACTGGCGGAGCACAGCGGTATGGATGCCCAGACGATTTTCCGGCTGGGCGACTTGCCTGCGAACATTGACAAGACAGCCTACGCTACCGCCGCCGAGCTTGCCCTGCTGAGCCAGTCCGAGACGCGCGTACTGGATCGGCAGCCTCCCGGCGAAACAGAGCAACTGATTGTTCGCACATGCACCGTGGACAACAGTACCGTCGTGGCAAACAAACCAGGCGCGAAAGCCATTTACACGGTGACGCTCAAGGATGCCGAAGGATCGCCGCTGAAAGGTGTTCCGGTTTTCTGGCAAGCCACTCTCGGCACCATCGAGACCTTGAAAACCGATGAAAACGGTGTGCTCAAGGCCGAGTTCATTCCAGGCAAGGTGCTGGGGAGCGAAACGCCGACTTATTGGCTGAATCTGTTCCAGCCATTTGATGCGCCTAAAATACAGGTTGTTCCTGACCCGGACACGCTGTTTTTCCCTGGCCCGTTGGCCTCGACCATACCTCTGGGCAGCGTACCCGCTGGCGCAGAGGTGCAGTTGTTTGCCGAGCTACGGGACAGATACCAGAACCGCGGGCCAGACCAACTGGTCAACTGGTTCGCTCGAGCTGTCTCTGGGGATGGAACCAAGCCGATCGTTATCCGGCCAGCCGCAGACGTGTCTACCGATCAACAAGGCCTGACAAAAGTATTCGTCCATGCACCTGAAGGCGGAACGTTCGTGTTTGAAGTGCGCTGCCAGTCCAGTAATGAAAACCTTCTTTTCGGACCCATCACGTTCCTGCCGCCGGTGTGAGCCTGATCGCTCGCCAGACGTGCACATTCGGTTAATGCTTCAGGAGCAAAAATCATGGTAACGATCGACAACATCGGCGGACTGCAGGAAAAGCGTCAGCGCGCGTTGCTTGCTTATGCCATCGGAAAAATCCGTACAGACAACATCAAGAAGTACGAGTCTGTGACAACACCGCAAGATCTGTCCGAGGTATTGCGGCTGGACGGGCAGGATAGCTTCGCGGTGCAAAGCTCCCGGGTTGCCGAGGCGGTGAGCTGTGCGCAGCAGTACATCAGTTCTGTATATACCAAGCGTGAGCCTGGTTTTGAGACTAAAGAATTCGACAAGAAAGATCTGCAAGCGTGGAGGTATACAAATAATTATCCGGACTGGGCGTCGTTGAAGATGCTCCAGACCTATCCGGAAAACTTCGTCCAGCCCCACGTGCGCATGGGCATGACCAGCCTGTTCAAGACCCTGCAAAACGATTTGAACCAGGCACGTCTTACCAAAGACAGTGTGCAGGCGGCGCTGCAGGTCTATCTGGAATCGTTCGAGAAAATTTGCAATCTGGACGTGGTCAGCGGCTGCATGACCGAGGGGCTGCCGGAGTCGACGGTCTATTATTTGCTCGGCCAAACGCGCAGTGATCCGCGCCAATACTTCTGGCGCATGGCTGACGTTGAACTGGGTGCCACTGAGGAAGCCATGAATCCCGGGGGGTGGCGCGAATGGCTGACCGTGGATATTTTGGCCGGCGTACGGCTGGTGGATATGCGTCCGGTGCTGTGGAATGAGCAGCTGTGCATCGTGTGGGTCGTTTGGCGCGACCGGGTGGAGTCCAAGGAAGAGTTTCTACCCGACAGACTGGAGATCTTCGTGGCGTTCAAGCGCCAGAATGATCAGTGGTCGCCACCGACTACTTTGATCATCCAGGAATACCCGACAAAAACTTCGCCCATCGGTGCCCGGCTGATCGCAACGGTGTGGAAGGATTACCAAAATCCCAAAGGCAAACTCGGAGTATTGCTGACCAACGGTCAATCCGGCTCCGTGAATGTCCTCACCGTCCGGGATGTATTTCTGCGTGACATGCCTCATGACGATGGCGCCTGGCTGAGGTCGGCGGCTGAACATCGCTTTCCGGACGCCGCCATGGTTCAGCATCCGCTGATGAATCAGCCGACGGTGGTTGCCAGTGATCAAACATCCGGCGCTCTGTCGAGGTTTCTTGGGCTGCATGCCACAGCTCATCGCGTAGGCGATCAGGATGTGCTGTTTGTTCAAGGTTATTGCTGGGTGACCGGGCTTGCCGGAAACGACGTTTCCCTGACATTGAACCTGGAGGGCGCACTTCCCGACGACAAGCTTCCACCGCCTACTACTTACCCGGTGGCAGGCGGCTGGAGTACCCTCTCGGCGCAGCTTGAACGCAAGGCAGGTAGCTGGACTCAGCCAGCCGTCTTCACATTTGGCAGCCCCACCGAAGGTCTCAAGCGCTTCGAGGTGCGGGTCAAGGATCTGACGGATTTTCGTGTTCCGACCCTGCTCAAGAACACCCGGAATGCGGCGCAGTTCTTATCGCTCAATCAGGCGCACCTTGCTCTGCAGTTCACCCGGCTCAACACCTTGTTCGGCCCCGAGCTCGTGCAGCGTGCCAGTAGGTCCGTCGATTTTTTGCTGGACTGGTCCACTCAGTTCCTCGAGGAGCCAGGCCCTGAGTCTGGCTCAACGGAATTCAAGGAGATCAACGGCGCATTCGACAGCGCCAACGGCCGAAATTTCTGGGAGCTGTTTTTTCATCAGCCGCATCTTGTCGCCACTCGCCTGCGCGATGAGCAGCGTTTTGATGAGGTGTATGAATGGCTCAAGTACGTGTTTGATCCACAGGCACCGGCGGACAAGCCGCAGGTCCCTCCCGAAGACGATGAGCGACCAGCGTACTGGCGGTGCCGGCCGTTGAACCGGGACAAGGGCAATCCGGGATATGAGGCTCTGAATCCGGGCGATGTGGATTCCATCTGCTATGCAGCACCCAGGCACTATCGGATTCTGATGTTCTGCGAGTACGTCCGGACCCTGATCGCCCAGGGTGATTGGCACTATCGCCAATTGACGCGCGACAGTCTGGTGGCAGCCAAGCTGTGCTACACCCGAGCGCAGTCAATGCTGGGCAAGCCACCTTCGGTTCGCGCCGTCAACCGTTGGAACCCGATCAAACTCGGCAATCTGTTGGCTGTCAGCGAGTCGCGATCCAGGCTTGAGGCATTCGAAAAAACATTGGCGTTCAGCCTCAAGGATTTTCCTGTCGCCACCGATGCCGATGCGCGGTCGGGGTTACTCGGCTCCGACTTGTTCATCAATCCCCTCAATGAAGATCTGCTCGGGTTGTTTGCCTTGCCTGGCGCGCGCCTGGATAACTTGCGCAACAACCGCAACATTGACGGGGTGCCGATGCTCATTGATCTGTTCAGCGCACCCACCGATCCCCGTCAGATGATGCGCGATCTGGCAGCCGGAAGCAGTGGCGCGCCCCGGCCAATGGGTGGGCGCCTCAAGGTCAACGCCTTTCGCTGGCGCATCTCGTTCGAGGTCGCGTTGCGTGCGGCGCAGATGCTCTCGGAGTTCGGCGCGCAGTTGCTGAGCTTGCGCGAGCGTGGGGATCAGGCAGAGCTGCAGGAAATACAACAACGGCAGATGGTGGAGCTGGGCGACTACACACGCGCAATGCAGGAGCAGACCATCGAGCAGTTGCACTTGCAGATCACAGCGCTGGAGCAGAGCAAAGCCGTGGCGCAAGAGCGCGCTGACGCTTACGCGAAACTCTATGACGAGCACATATCGACTGCTGAATACGAGGTCATGGACAAGATCCAGTCGGCCAAACTGTATTCATTGATTGCGTCCAGCATCAAACCGGCTGGCGCAATTATCGCCGCACTACCCAACATTTTTGGTCTGGCCAATGGTGGGCACAGGACGGATAAAATCATCGATGCAGTGGTATTCGGACTGAACGTTGCTTCCTCGGTCAAGCAGATGGAGGCCGATAAACTGGCAACCACCGAAGCTTACCGCCGCCGGCGTGCCGATTGGGGCCTGCAACGTAATCAGGCGCAGGCAGAAGTCCGCGCGCTGGAAGCGCAGATCAGCGCACAGCGGCAGTCTGTGCTCGCAGCGCAGACCAGTCTGGAGCAAACCCGGCTTGCCAATAGCCATGCCTTGACGGTTTATAACTTCCTCAAACAGCGAGCGACCAATACCGAGCTGTTCCGATGGATGCTGGGGCAGCTCAGTGCGCTGCACTATCAGGCACACGATACGGTTGTGAGCCTTTGCCTCAGTGCCCAGGCCTCGCTGAATGCCGACACCGGCGACTTCGCTACGGTCCGCTCGTTACCCGGGGTCTGGCTGGACAATCGCAATGGCCTGACCTCCGGTGAGCATCTGCGGATGTGGCTGCTGAACCTTGAACGCGACTATATGCAGCAGCACCAGCGACGGCTGGAACTGCGCAAAACCGTATCCCTGCGTCGCTTGTTCGACGACCCCGTTGATCCCCAACTCGGCCTTCACAGCTGGACGCAAGCACTGGCGCAGTTGCGGGACAAAGGAACACTGGAGTTCTGCCTGACCCAGTTGCTGTTCGATCGTGACTATCCGGGGCATTACTGCCGGCAGATCAGCTCGGTCTCAGTCAGTCTGCCAACAGTCAATGGGCCGTACGAGGATGTGCGTGCTTCCCTGGTCCAGATCAGCAGCAAAATCGCCACCCTGGCAACGGCACAATCGGTTGCTTATTTGCACGATCCGGCAAACTACGTGGCCCCCCCGGATGTGTTGATCAACTTGCTCTCCGGTCAGCAGATCGCCCTGTCCACCGGGCTGTCCGACAACGGTTTGACCGCCAGCAAACCTGATGAAGGCTTGCTCAATCCGTTCGAAAACACCGGCGCAGTTTCCTGTTGGCAGTTGAACTTCCCTTGGCCGCTGAAAGAACCGCAGAGCGGCATCCTGGCCTCGATGACGGACATCATCGTGGAGATCTTTTTTAGCGCCAAAGCCGGTGAGCCGACCTTTACGCGCCAGGTAGAGGACATGGTGACGATTGCCGAGACAGCGCAGAAAAACAAAAAGCGCCAAGGAGCGAGCAACCATGGGTAATCAAGGCGTTCTCGCCAACCAGAATCTGGTGGCTAATGGCTCATTCGAGTTTCTCTTGAACGGTTGGACCAAGTATCCGAGAAACAGTCCGTGGATCTCTTTCTCCACACAGAAGTACAACGGCGAGGATATCAACACGCTGGCGGCCGGTTATGGGGCATCGATCAGCCAGGAGATCGTCGCACCCATAACCCCGGGCCAAGAGGCGCGATACGTTCTGAAGTTTCTGTGCGAGTCGCGCCATGAGGGCATAGCGTTGGTACGCCTTGCCAGTGAGGGCATGGCACCCGTGGACATTCAGATTCCCCCCGGTAGCCAGCGCAACACAGGGCAGCCGTTGGACTTTGTCCCAGTCGAGTACTCCATCGACTTGCCCTCGACATTCAGCGCCGGGGATATTCTGACATTCAGTTTGACCAGTCCGACGAGCAGGCCTGATGACTATCATTTGTTGGTTTATCTGAGTGGCGTCGTTATCGAGTTGCACCTGGGACCTTTGAAGCTGAAGGAGTTCGTGCTTGACGGGCAACCCCATCCACCGGCATCACTGGTGCCGCTCTGCCTCGGTGCGGAAAACACCGGAACGCATGCGCTCGGTTTTCAGGTAGAAGAGGGCAATATCTGGGAGGGCACCGCTTACTCTCTGGAGTTCGGCAGCAATCCTGATGGAGCAGTTGTCGCCTATCCCGATGCGCCGATCGATCACCCGCTGCACGAAGACCGGGCACTGAGTTGCCCGGCGCTCAGCCTGTCAGCACCCCACTCGATGACGCTGACGTTGTGGAGCCAGTACCACGCCGCTCCCTTTCTGTTACAGGCATCGTTGTGGCATCACCGGCTGGATTTTCTTCAAGTCCTGCCTGCGGCGTATTTCCCGGTACTTGCTCTCAATCAAAGCGTCCGGTTGGGCGTGCAAGTGGCATCGTTTTACACAAGGCAGACGCTTGAGGGGGTGCCGGTTACCTGGACTGTCGCCGGGCGTTCGATCCAGGTCAATGTGACCACCGGTGCCGATGGCTGGGCGTACCTGGATTACCGGCCAGACGCTGCGGGAGTCTTCAACATCGGCGCCTCGGTTCCGAGCCTTTACTACACGTCGGGTGTTGTCACGCAGAGCCTCGAAGTGAAGGTGCTGGCGACGGATCCGTGGGACGAGGTCATGGCGGTTGTCGCTGACAAGCCAGAGCCTTGGGCATTAAAGACGGGGTGGCCGAATCGGGGGTCGGATTATGATCTGCGGATAATCGTGCCGGAAGTCCTTCTGCAAACCGAGATGTCGCTCGGATGGAAGGGCGATTCCCAAGAACAGCTTAAAGTCGGTGTCAGCCCGCAGATTGATGAAACAGTGCCGATAACCCCAAGCCTTGAACTGCTTTGGAGGCTGAAGAACGGGGATGTGCTGGATGGCAGATTCCAATTGAATTTGACCTGCTCGAAATTGCTCCTGCCGTCTGCGGACAAACTCATGCGCCTGGCACGCAACGAACTCGAAATTGGCCGGGTGCTTGAGGCGGACAAGACATGTGTCGTTGATGAGCAGGAACGTGCAACCGTTCAAGTCGAGGTTGTGCACAGGGTGACGGCCGGCGACGGTGATCCGGTGCAGGGAGCCTTGGCAACGTGGAAGTTGCCGGACGGAACCATTGTTCACTCGACTACGGGCGCTGGCGGCTGGACCAGCGTTTCGTATCAGCCGACCAGTGCCGGCGATCATGTAATCGTCGTACAGATCCAGGCGCACCCGGATGCGATGCCGATTGAACATACGTTCGTCATCTCCGCAATTGCGACCAGCCCGTGGAAGAGCGAGGTCACATTTTTACTTGATGGTGTTGAAGTACAGCGCAACACGCTTGGAGTGCTCTGCCGCCGTGGACAGACACATACCTTGAAAGTCTTGCCGAACGCGGGTAGCGCCTGGATCGGGAAAAACATCAGTCTGAACTGGCGCGGTGAGGATCCCGAAATCGGGCTTGTCATCAGCGATCCGGGCACGTCAAAGACTCTGGTGGCAGAGGGAGTGGAGTGGACCGTTGCCTCTGAGGCAGCCAGCAGTCTCAGCAGGCAGTTCCAAGTCGAATTTCGTCTAGAGGGCGAACAAACGGTGCGGGAGCTTTCCGGACGTTTGCTGCACGTTGATCTCAAGGAAGAACTGAGTCTGTTACTCGATCAGGTTTTTCGACCACTGACCGGTCAACCGTTTGATCCGTGTCTGGGGGCGGTTCATTCGCTCAACGTACTGCCCTATGCGCTCAGTCCGCTGCTGGGGCTGAATATATGGTTGAAGTTGACGGGCACGCCGCTCGACCAGTTGGGCGCTTCGATAAATCCGGCGCCGGATCAGCCTCATCGACTGAACGCCAGCGGGGTGCAATGGGAACTGGACTTCACTGCTGCTGTGGCAGGCCTGTTCAATGTGACCGTGTCTTTGCCTGAGCTGAATTTCGTCGCTGTCGCCACACCCATGAAGCTGGATCACAACAAGCTCCGGTTGACCAGGCTGCGCGATCCGGCAGTGGATCCGGTTATCGGGCTGGACACGGCCTGGGTCTGGGCGTGGGTGGTTTCCCATTTCACCGGCAAGCCGGTTGCGGGCGCGTCGGTCATTTGGGAGGCCGAAGGCACACCCACCGAAGTCAAGGCCGATGCCGAGGGCGCGAGCGGTTTTGCCTATGTCCCGAAAGCGCCGGGCGAGCACAGGGTCACGAGTTCAGTTGTCAGTCCTTTTGATGACTTCAAAGAATCCCTCTCGACATCGGCCACCGCTTTGCCCAGCGACCCCTGGGTTGAGGTTCGCGGCAGTATGGACGGACTGACCGCCGTTCCTGTCGGAGAACAAACCTACTTCCCGCGCCGCAAGGCCCAGCACTCCCTGGAAGTGTCGGCGCCCGCAGGTAATGCGTTGATTGGACGCAAGTTGACATTGGGGATGGGCGGGAACGGGCCCAGTAAGCTGGGGTTCGTTTTTTCCACGCCCAACACACTCGGATTGGCGCAAGCATTCCACGGAAATTTGCGTTACACGTTTTCTGTAGATGATCTCAGGGACGGCAGCTGTACATTCCGCCTGGGGGCCGAGCGGCTGGCACGTCTGTCACCGCCGATTCACATGTCCGTGGGGGTGGGGGATCAAGTTCTGACGATCAGTGCAGCCAATCGTGCCGCCCCGATCCTTTATTGGAGAGAGGCGTTTGTTGGCGTCGTGAGCGTTCTCTCGTCGATAAGCGGGAAGGCGATGGTCGGTGTGGAGGTCAATTTCTCAGGAGAGAACGGCGAGATTTTTACCAGGGTCACGGACTATTACGGGAATGCGAAAGTGCGGTTCGTCCCGAAAAATCCTGGTCCGTCAGCTGTGATTTGCTCCGTGGGGACGGGGGCGTCTTCGCAGTCGATTACGCTCCCCTATGAGTTGTTGGAACCACGGGAAATAGCGTCGCTCACCAGTCCGAATACCTCAGGTCCTGTCGGGGCAAGAGTTTCAGCAGAGATCCTGGTGGTTTCGGCGCGCAATGGCCAGCCACTGCCGAACGTCGAAGTCAAATGGGCATTTTTGGACCTCGTCCTTCCACCGTCGACGACGGACGGTGAGGGAAAGGCGAAGGTGGAATTCAGACTGCCGAACATGAACCGTGCGCTGCTCGAAGCGACCGTGGTGGGTGGGCTTGCGGGTTGGGCAGGAGAACATCTCGAATTCAGGGTGATACCAAATGAATAGTTTATCGGTTACTTCTCAGACCTGGTTGCAGAACTTCAGACCGTACGTCAATGGTGAGCGAGTGAGGTGGTTGGAGTTTCGTTTGATGCTGGCGGCGGGAGAGTCCGTCGACCTGACGCTGGAGTTTGAATACAGCTATTTGATTGGTGATCCGGAGTCCTCACTCCAGTTGCTTTGTGAACCGAATGCGGAGTCGGTGGGGCTAGTGTGTGATCCTCCCTTTGGACAATTGGTTGAAATGGCGGAGGGACTTATCTCCTTGACTTGGCATATTTCTTCCAGCCAAACATCCAATGGACCGTTTGAATTGCACTTCGAGATGCCTGATTACCAAGGAATGCCACATTCGCCAGAGATACCTGGAGCGGTAATCAATTTTGTGCAAGAAGTAGATGTTTTATTCGATAAGTTCACTGCGACTTTCGACAGCAGTACGGTCTACCCCTGTCACGGGGCATCACACACGCTGACCGTGCGGCCCAAACTTTCCAGCCAGTTTCTGAACAAACCCGTAAAACTGTTATGGAGTGGTGAGCCAGCCGAAAAGCTCGGTGTGAAGGTCTGGCCTTCGTTGGTCAACGAGCTAATACTGGGGGAGGAGGGTTTGAAATGGGAGCTGGATTGTTCCAGTACCTCCATTAACGGGGAGTTTTCTTTGCAAATGGCGTTTATTGAATCGAAGGAAGTGTCTTTGCCATTGACAATGTCGTTAGGGCACAACCTGGTAACGGCAGAGCGCTGGAGAGAGCAACACGAACAGTGGCCAGAATGGAAAATCTGGTATTCGTACCATATCCGCGCAAAGTCGGCATTTACGAATAATGTGGTGTCAGGAGCTAAAGTTACCCTTGAGTGGAGAGGCGGTACGAGTTATATGAACACTAACTCGCAAGGAGAGGCACGGTATAATGATAAATCTGGCTTATATTTGCGCATGTTTATATTGAATCGTTATGACGGTTCGACGGTGCGAATGCCGAGGCTCTAAAGATTTCCCGTTTTCTTCCAGTCCAGATAGTGCTTTGCAAGCGCGATCCCCAGGTCCGTGGGCCGCGTTTGCAATAGCGTGATTTCATGAGCGTTCAATTGCTCCTGGATGTCGGCGCAGGCATTCAAATAGCCCACCGTCGCGCAATAGGTCAATGCTTCCTCCAATGTCTCCACCGGTCGAAGGCGTGTTTCATCGAGAACACACTCTCGAAGGCTCGCCACGAGCACCCGATGCTGGCTACTCAAGCGCTTGGCAGCGGCCAGCAGTTCCTCACTGTCCTCATCGCGCACATTGGTCAGCAGCACCACCAGAGCCTGGCGTTTCTGCCGGGCCAGCACTTGGTTGACCGCAGTTTGATAATCAGCGGCATGTCGGCTGCTGGCGAGGTCGTAGACCGTGTTTAAGAGAGTCCTGAGCTGATTCGTGCCTTTGACCGGCGCCACGCAACGCGGCTGTTCGCAGGCGAAGGTGCTTAGTCCCACCGCATCCCCCTGCCGCAACGCCACATAACTCAACAGCAAACACGCATTCAACGCATGATCGAAATGCGACAGCTCACCATCCTGACTGCGCATCTGCCGCCCGCAATCGAGCATGAAGATGATCTGTTGATCCCGTTCGTCCTCGTACTCCCGGGCAATCGGTGTGCGATGGCGGGCGGTGGCTTTCCAGTCGATCTGGCGCAGGCTGTCGCCTTCGCGGAATTCCCGCAGCTGATGGAATTCCATGCCCTGGCCACGACGTTGGCGCTGGCGTACGCCGAGCTGGCTGAGCCAGTTGTCCACCGCCAGCAACTGACCGCCGTAGAGGCGGGCGAAGTCGGGGTAGACGCGGGTGTGATCGGTGATGTTCAGCAGGCGTTTGCCGGACCACAGGCCGAAGGGGCTTGGCAGGTTGAGTTCGCAGGTGTCGAAGGTGAAGTGGCCGCGTTTGAGCGGACGCAGGCGATAGCCGATCAGGCTGCGCTGGCCGGGTTGCAGCTCGGTGTCGAGTGGCAGGTTTTCGAAACTCAGACCATCGGGTACGTGATCGAAGATCTGAATGGCCAGTGGTTGGTCGAAATCGTGTTCGATTTCCAGCCGGATCTCGCTCCAGCGACCGAGGGCCAGGCTGCCGGGTATCTGTCGTTTCATGCGGGGCGAGGGCAGGCGTTTGAGGCGCAAAGCGTCCAGCAGGCTCAGCGCAAAAAGCGCCAGCAGCAATCCCCAGTTGATCGACAACAGGCTCGATGGTACCTCGACGTCCAGCGCCTGCAACGCGCCCAGCACAATGCCGATGGCCAGCAGGATCGCCAGCCAGATCAACAACAGACGCGAGGGTTTCACAGGCGCGGCGCCGGTACTTGGTCGAGCAGTTGCTGAAGGACTTGATCGACTTGCAGCCCTTCGATATCCAGCTCCGGGGCGAGGCGTACGCGGTGGCGCAACACCGCCAGTGCACAGCCTTTGATGTCGTCGGGAATCACGAATTCGCCGCCGCGCAACAGGGCCCGGGCGCGGGCGCAGCGCACCAGTGCGATGGAGGCGCGGGGCCCGGCGCCGAGGCTCAGCCCCGGCCAGGTACGGGTGCTGCGAGCGAGGCGTACGGCGTAATCGAGCACCTGATCGTCCAGCGGCAGATCGCTGGCGATGCGTTGCAGGGCTTGCACGTCCTTGGCCTGCAACACGGTGCGCAGCGGTTGCACGTCGAGCATGTCGGCGCGGGTCGAGCGGCTGACCTGGCGCACCATGTCCAGTTCCTGATCGGCGTCGGGGTAATCCATGCGCACCTTGAGCATGAAGCGATCAAGCTCGGCTTCCGGCAGCGGATAAGTGCCTTCCTGTTCGATCGGGTTTTGCGTGGCGAGCACCATGAACGGCTGGGCAATCGGCAGGGCCCGGCCTTCGAGGGTGACCTGACGTTCCTGCATCGCTTCCAGCAGTGCAGCTTGGGTCTTGGCCGGGGCGCGGTTGATCTCGTCGGCCAGCAGCAGGTTGGTGAACAACGGGCCTTTGCGCAATTTGAATTGTTCGGTCTGCAGGTCGTAGACCGCGTGGCCGGTAACGTCGCTGGGCATCAGGTCCGGGGTGAACTGGATGCGTGCGAACTCGCCACCGAAGCATTTGGCCAGGGCCCGTACCAGCAGGGTTTTGCCGAGGCCGGGGACGCCTTCGAGCAGCACATGGCCGCCGGCGATCAGCGCGGTCAGCACGTCGTCGATCACCGGGTTCTGGCCGATCAGCGCCTTCTGCAATTCACCGCGTACCGCTTGGGCCAACTGACTGGCTCGGTGGCGTTGCTGGGCCGCGTGGCTGGGCGAGCCGGGTTCGATGTGTTCGGTCATAGCGAGTTCCTCAAGGCTTGCAGGTGGGCGACCTGACGGCAGAATTCGGCGCTGGACAGGCGCCGCTTCGGTGCCGGGCTCAGGGCCTGGCTGATGGCACGGGTCGGCTGGCGGGTCAGGCGTGACAGGGCCAGCCATTGTTCGGCGACGTTCAATTGGTCGAAACCGGGATGACGATGACGGGCGCGGCGCAGGACGTCCTGCTGCAAGGCTTGCAGCAAGGTCTGTTGACCGTTGTGACGCAGGATGAAATCGGCACTGGCGCGCAGATGTTCCATCAACTGACGACGACCGCTCGGGGCAGGAGCCTGCACCGGCCCGTGACGCACGCCGACATGCCACAGCCACAGACCGATCAGCGCCAACAGGGCCACGATGGCCTGCGGGAAATAGCGCCAGAGCAAGGTCAGCAGACCGTCGTGTTCGGTGTTGTACAGCAGCGTCACGGCGGTGTCGGCGCTCAGATACCAGAGCAGCCAGGCATTGTCGTGTCGGGCGATGGCCGGGGTTTTCCACAGGTCGGCATCGGTGACCACGGTGATCGTGCCGACGCCATAGGGCAGTTGCATCATGTGCGTGGCGCGGGCGCTGTTGGCCCAGGCCTGGGCGAGGTTTTTCGGGTCGTCGAGGTGGAACGCGGTGTCGAACCCGGCGTAGGCGGGAGCGTCTTCGTCTTCCAGATAGAGCTTGGTCAGATTGGGCCAGGGATCGTCGTCGGCATCCGGCGGCGGGTCTTTCAGATCCTTGCTCAGGGACTGATGCAGTTGCACACGGTCGAGAAGCAGGTCATTGCTCTGGCCGGTCTTTTCATCCCACAGCGCCTCGGCGACGAATACCAGCCGCCCGCCGGCCCGGGCCCAGTTCAAGACCTGATCGACCTGGCGCGGCGTCATTTTTGAACGGTCGTTGAACAGCAGCAGTGTGTGTCGTCGAGGATCGATTTCGGGCAACACGGCGAGGCTCTCGGCATGGCCGACGGTAATCCCGTGACTGCGTAGAAACATCTCCGCTGCCAGATAAGGATTGGCTTGCGCGGCGGGGGACGGGCCATGATCGACAACGGCCTGGTAAGGCGTGGCCTTGAGGTACAGATAAACGCCCAGCGCACCCGACAAGGCAACAATCAATGCGCCGATCAGCCAGAGTGCGCGCCGGTTCAACGGGCAGCTCCATGGCCGAACAGTGACCGCCAGCCATCGCACAATTCCTGTTGCAGATGCGCCGCCGGCACGCGGTGCCCATAGGCCATGTTCTGCCAGTGGCCGGTGAGATGACGGCTGTAGGCGAGCAGGTCGGGACGCTGCAAATGTTCGATCCGCGCCAGTACTTCGCTTTCGGTATCGGCCGGTTTCAGGGTCAGGTTGAAGTCGTGCAGCAGGTGACTGAGCAGCGCCCGATACAACAGGCCGAGCGCCGCACGGGGCTGGGTCTGCCAGAGCTGTTCGGCGCTGGCGGCGATGTCGTCGGGCAGGGTTTCTTTGCTCAGGTCGAGGCCGAAGGCTTGCTGTGGCACTGGGCGTTTTATCCGCTCGGGCAATCGCGGGCGACGGCTGACGAACGTTTGCAGAAACTCGCGGTAGCGCCAAATCAACCATCCGAGCGCCCCGATCACCATGGCCCACAGCAACACTTCAATGGCCTTGGCCAGCCCGTTGAGGTGTTGACCATTGAGCCAGCCCAGCAGGGTTTTCAGCCATTGTGGGGCTTTGCTGTCCTTGGTCTTTTCGACGGTGGCAGGATCTTCGCCGAAGCGATAACGGGTGACGGTTTCCTTGTTCTTGAACGGCGGTTGTTCCAGCAAGGCCTTGATGCTGTCGCGGGATGCCTGGCTGGTCAGTGGCTGATTCAAAAGCCGGGGCGCATCCGGGGCGGTGGCAGGATCGGCGGCCCATGCCGAGGGCACTCCCGGCAGCAGCAGACAGACCACCAGCAGCAAACCGAGTGCGCTGCTGTTCAGGCGTTGACGCAGGCGGCGGAACACCAGTTCGATGTCCCAGGCTTCGAGTACAGTGCGTCGGTTCAGGTAAAGGCTGAAACCGCAGGCGACGTAGACCGGTTCCCAGATCACCAGTATCAGGGCATAGAAAGCATTGGTCAGGTGCTCGAGCCAGCGCCACTCGTGGTCGGCGGCAAAGATCAGGCTTTGCCAGTCCCAGTCGGTTTCAACCTGTTGCGGCAAAAGCAGGTAGAACAACACCATCAGTCCGATCCACAGCGCCGTTTCCAAATGGACGCCGATGATCGTCAGCCACTGTGCGGCACCGGCATTGCGTTGCAGCAGTACCCGCAAACGCTGCTGGCGTGTGAGACCGCCCAGTCCTTCGAGCTGCACCACCGGCATCAGGAAGCTGCGACTGAAGCTCAGGCGTCGCCAGGTCAGGCTCGCCAGCAATTGCGGTTTGAGCAGTTTTGGCCATTGGTGCAATGCCTGTTTCAGCGTGGGCGTTTCACCGAACAGGGCTTTGGACAGGATGTACAGCGGCAAGCGTTCGTACGCCGGTTTCAGCCACCAGAAGATAAACACCGCGAGCGACGGCGAATCCCACAGCAACAGGCTGAGCACCACGAACAGCGGCAGGGTGACGATGGCCCAACTGGTCATCAACAGACGCCGGTGCTGCTGGCTCATGCGCACGCCCAGGTCCATGGCTTCCCAGGTACTGCGCGGGCGGATCACCACGGTGGCGTCACTCAGGCGCATGGCGGGTCCTTCCGGCGAACAACAGATAGACTGCTACGCAGAGCCAGAGCCCGGCGCCGACCAGGTATTTGGTCTGCGGCGTGACCCCGGTGCGTGACGACCAGTAGGCCTCGATAAACGCGGCGATCAACAGGAACAGCATCACGCCGCAGATCAGCAAAACACTCTGGCGCGCCGAGTGTCTCAATGCCTCGCCGCGTGTCAGGCGTCCTGGCGCAATCAACGCCCAACCCAGTTTCAGTCCCGCCGCCCCGGCCAGGGCAATGGCCGTGAGTTCGAATGCACCGTGCCCGATGACGAAGGACCAGAAGGTCTGGCCGTAGCCGATTTCACTCAGGTGCCCGGCCACGGTGCCGATGATCAAGCCGTTGTAAAACAGGAAAAACGCGCTGCCCACCCCCAGCAGCAAACCGCTGGCGAAGGTCTGAAAGGCAATGCCGATGTTGTGCATGATGTAGTAGCCGAACATCACCCAGTCTTCGCTGGCGGCGCGTTCGGCGGAGCGCCCGAGGTGGCCGGCGGCGGGGTCGTACATGCTCTGCATCTCGCGCACCTGATCGGCGGGGATCAGGTTGTAGACCAGCTCCGGGTACAGGTACACCAGCAATCCGAAACCGATCAGGCTGCCGAAGAACAGCAGCCCGGCGGCCAGCACGAAGCGCCATTCGGTGCGTACCAGCCGTGGAAATCCGGCCAGGATGAAGCCAAGCACGTTAGCGCCGAGCTGGCTGCGATGACGGTAAAGCTGTTGATGGCCGCGCAGTACCAACTGTTGCAACGAGTCGACGAGGAAACTGCTGTAACCACGTTCCTGCGCCAATGCCAGATGCTGGCAGAGTCGACGATAAGCCTTGGGAAATTCCGCCACCTGCGAAGTGTCCTTGCCGCGTTCCAGACGTTCGAGGGCGAGCGTGAAACGCTCCCATTCGGCCTTGTGGCGGCTTTCGAAAAGGCTTTGCTTCATGTCGGCCCCAGCAGGCCGCGGGCGATGCCGTTGAGTTCACCGACGGCTTTCGGCGCGCTGATGTGCAGTGGCTGAGCCAGGAGTGCCGCGAGTTCGTTGACCCGCGCCGTCGACAGTTCATCCTGGCGTTCGGCGAAAGCGAGCAGGGCCCGTTGTTCCGTCAGGGTAAGCGGGACCGGCGAGCGGCGGGGTTCGGCATCGGGCAATTGCGGGCGCTTGAGCGGGCGTTCACTGTAGATCACCAGCGTGCCGGCAGCGATGTCGCCGAGGCGTTTGAAGGTCGGGTGTTGCAGGCAACTGATGGCGCCAAGGAAATAGCCGAACGGCATCAGGTCGACAAAACGCAGCAGGTTGCGCAGCAAGGAGGCCGACCAACCGACCGGGGTGCCATCGTCGTGCACCACCCGCAGGCCCATCCATTGTTTGCCCGGCGAACGGCCTTGGCGCAGCACTTCGAACAGCACCATGTACCACCAGCTCACCGCGAACAGCAGCAGCGAACCCAGGCCGATGCCGAGTTTGCCGAGCAGCGCCAGCAGCATGAACAGCAGCCCGAGGATCACCCCGCGCAAAACCAGATCGATGGTGAAGGCCACGGCACGCACCATCAGGCCGGCGGGACGCAGCGGCAGATCGATGCCTTCCGGCGTTTCGACCTGGTGCCGTGTGTCCAGCGGCGGGGCCAGCGTTGCTTTCCTTGGCGGTGCTGTGGTCTCGAGCATGGGCTACCTGATGTTGCCGGATCGGGATGCGAGTGAATCCGATGCTAGCAGCCTCTCGGGGGAAAACGACATAACTATGTCATTCACATCGTTCAACCAAAGGTGACTGAATGATGCGGTGCTGGCCGCGACGGCAGTCGAACGCCTAGACTTTGCCGATCTTCAGTTCAGGAACCGCCCGTGACTTCCATCTTCTGGTACGACTACGAAACCACCGGCATCAATCCGCGATGCGACCGACCGTTGCAGGTGGCCGGGATTCGCACCGACCACGATCTCAACGAAATCGACGAACCGGTCAATCTTTACTGCCAGCCCAGCGAAGACATCCTGCCGCACCCGGCGGCCTGCGCAATCACCGGCATCACCCCGGGCCGTCTTGCCGAGCAGGGCTTGAGCGAAGCCGACTTCATGACCCGGGTCCACGCCCATCTTGCGGCTCCCGGCACTTGCGGCGCGGGGTACAACACCCTGCGTTTCGATGACGAGATGACTCGTTACAGCCTGTACCGCAACTTTTTCGATCCCTACGCCCGTGAATGGCAGGGCGGCAACAGCCGCTGGGATCTGATCGATGTGGTGCGCGCCGCTTATGCGTTGCGTCCCGACGGGCTGGTCTGGCCGACCGATGACGAAGGCAAGGTCACGCTGAAGCTCGAACGCCTGACCGCCGCCAACGGCATCGATCACGGCAATGCCCACGAGGCGTTGTCGGACGTTCGCGCCACCATCGCCCTGGCCCGGTTGATCCGCGAGAAGCAGCCGAAGTTGTATGACTGGCTGTTCCAACTGCGCAGCAAACAGAAGGTCATGGACCAGATTCGCCTGTTGCAGCCGATGGTGCACATTTCCGGACGCTTCTCGGCGGCACGCAGTTTTGTCGGTGTGGTGCTGCCGCTGGCCTGGCATCCGCGCAACAAGAACGCGCTGATCGTCTGTGATCTGCATCTCGATCCACAGGGCCTGCTGGATCTGGATGCGCAGACCTTGCGTCAGCGCCTGTATACCCGCCGTGACGATCTGGCCGAAGGTGAATTGCCGGTGCCGCTCAAGCTCATTCACATCAACAAGTGCCCGGTGGTGGCGCCGTTGTCGGTGTTGAGGGCTGATGATCAGCAGCGTCTGGGTCTGGACATGGCACTGTATCAGGCGCGCGCATTGCGACTAAGTGACGCACAACAAGTTTGGAAAGATAAAGTCTCGGCGATTTATGCCAGCGAAGATTTCACCCCGAGTGAAGATCCCGAACAACAGTTGTACGACGGATTTATCGGCGATCGTGATCGTCGTTTATGTGAGCAAGTGAGGACGGTGGATCCTGCGCAATTGGCGCGAGAGCAATGGCCGTTCGATGACGAACGTTTGCCTGAATTGTTGTTTCGATATCGCGCACGTAACTTTCCGGATACGTTGAATTTCGAAGAGCAAGAACGCTGGCAAATCTTTTGTCGGCAGCGCTTGTCCGAGCCTGAATGGGGTGCCCCTAATACCGTGCAATCTTTTACAGAGGCCGCGGAGCAATGGTTGCTTAGTGCCTCGCCATTACAGCGCGAGGTGCTGGTTGAATGGCAGAGTTATGTCCAGGCATTGCGCAAACGTTTGAATCTTTGAAATCGAACATGTCCGTTGCCTGAACGACGGGCATAAAAAAACGCCAGCGGATGCTGGCGTTTTTTTGTGTCGCGGACGGGTCTGCGACAAGGGTTGCGGCTTAGCCCAGCAGGGTAGCCCAGCCTTCAACCACGTCACCACCCCACTTGGCTTTCCACTCTTTCAGAGTCTTGTGGTTGCCACCTTTGGTTTCGATGACTTCGCCGTTGTGCGGGTTTTTGTATTGTTTAACTTTGCGTGCACGCTTGGTGCCGGTAGTTTTTACTGCGCCGCCACGTGGGGCCTTGGTTTTGGACTCTGGATCCAGCAGCGCGATGATGTCACGCAGGGACTTGGAGTATTCGCCCATCAGGGTGCGCAGTTTGCCTTCGAATTCCAGCTCGGCCTGCAGTTTGTCGTCTTGCGACAGGTTTTTCAAACGGGCTTGCAGCTCTTTGATGGCTTCTTCGGTGGCACGATATTCGTTGATCAAGGACATGATTACTACCTTATTGGGAGTGCGCGATGGCAGGGGACAGTGCGGCAATAATAGTCAGGCTGTTTCATCAAGTAAACATTTAACCGGGCTTTTTATTTGGATTAGTTACGTTGAAAAGCCCTGAATTGAATATTCAGTTAAATAATGTGATGCAGTCTTCACAGATATTCACAGAGATCGGTTGGTACAGGGCTATTACCGCGCCATCATCCTGACGATTGCCCGCGTCAAAAAAGCTGCGGCGAGGCCTGGCGGGGCTCAAGGCTCATCGATACTGCAGTTTTGCGGCGTAGTCGCTAGAATGTCCGCCTTTGCGAAGTTCTGGAGTTTCCCCCTCATGCGCACTTTTCGGCTGGTGATTTCTTGCCCGGACCGCGTTGGCATCGTTGCCAAAGTCAGTAACTTTCTGGCGGCCCACAATGGCTGGATCACCGAAGCGAGCCACCACTCGGACAATCAGGTCGGCTGGTTCTTCATGCGTCACGAAATCCGTGCCGATTCCCTGCCATTCGGTATCGAGGTGTTGCGCGAGAAGTTTGCACCGATCGCCGAAGAGTTCTCGATGGACTGGCGTATCACCGACACCGAGCAGAAAAAACGTGTGGTGCTGATGGCCAGCCGTGAGTCCCACTGCCTGGCCGACCTGCTGCACCGCTGGCACAGCGATGAGCTCGATTGCGAGATCTCCTGCGTGATTTCCAACCACGACGACCTGCGCAGCATGGTCGAGTGGCACGGCATTCCTTATTACCACGTCCCGGTCAATCCGCAGGACAAGCAACCGGCCTTCGACGAAGTGTCGCGCCTGGTCAAGCAGCACGATGCCGAAGTGGTGGTGCTGGCGCGCTACATGCAGATCCTGCCGCCGGACATGTGCCGCGAATACGCGCACAAGGTCATCAACATTCACCACAGCTTCCTGCCGTCGTTCGTCGGTGCCAAGCCGTATCACCAGGCGTCGCTGCGCGGCGTGAAACTGATCGGCGCCACCTGCCACTACGTGACCGAAGAGCTGGACGCCGGCCCGATCATCGAGCAGGACGTGGTGCGCGTCAGCCACAGCGACAGCATCGAAGATATGGTGCGTTTCGGCCGTGATGTCGAGAAGATGGTGCTGGCCCGTGGCCTGCGCTATCACCTGGAAGACCGCGTGCTGGTGCACGGCAACAAGACCGTGGTGTTCTGATCGAACCTTTCGGTTGAAAAACCAAGGGCCTGGGCGTTCAATCGCTTCAGGCCCTTTTTTGTTTCAGCCCCGGAGAAAACGCACGTGAACGATCCACTGGACAAAGCCACCTCCAAAGCGCCCGCCACCCTGGGCGAAGGCTGCCTGAGCCGTTATGACCCGGATGACCTTCGCCCGGAGGATGGCACGGACTTCCCCGACGCCGCCGCGTTGTGGGAGCAGCTCAACGAAGAGAAGCCGGACGATACTAAGCCTGCCGCACCTTCATCAGCTTCCTGAGCAGCGGTCGCCCGAGCATCAGCAGGAAAATCGACCCGCCGACCAGCAAGTAGAAGTAAAACGTCATCGCCCGCCAGATCAGGATCGCCGCCGCAGCGGTCGACGCCCCCACCATGGGCGCCAGCAGTGCCGCCGACGTCAGTTCCGCCGCCCCGGCCCCACCCGGCAACAGGCTGAATTGTCCCGCCCCCAGCGAAAGCATCTGAATCAGAAACGTCCAGGCCCACTGCACGTCCGCCCCCAGCCCGCGGAGCGCCAGATACAACACGCTGTAACGCAGCGACCAATGCACGCACGTCAGGGCAAACACCTTGAACAGCGTTTGTCGCGGCAGTTTCAGGGCATCGGTGAACGCCGCCAGAAAATGCAGCAGCTTGCGTGCCCAGCGCCATCGCGTGGCGGGCTGCACGTTCATGCGCGCCAGCAGCCGGCCACTCCAGCGAATCAGTATCCGGTGATAACGCGCCACCAGCACACAACTGAACAGCCCGCCGAACAACGAAATGGCGCTGACGATCAGCAGCCATTCCATCCGGTCGCTCAGATGCTGGAACAAG
Source organism: Pseudomonas kribbensis (assembly GCF_003352185.1). GTDB lineage: Bacteria > Pseudomonadota > Gammaproteobacteria > Pseudomonadales > Pseudomonadaceae > Aquipseudomonas > Aquipseudomonas kribbensis. The sequence goes on along the minus strand of NZ_CP029608.1, from coordinate 4,896,401 downwards.
GCATAAATCAGAATCCCGCCCAACGCACACAGAAAGAACAGCAAGTCACTCAACTGATCCATCGCAAACACCGCGCTGCCCCGGGCCGGGCGCACGCCGCTGCGGGCCAGCAGTGCCATGATCGTCAACGGCCCGCCGGTGCCGCCGGGTGTGGCGCACCAGGCGAATTCGGCGGCCATGACCACGCCAAGGCTCTTCAGCGGTGTGACCCGTTCACGCTGATCGCCGAGCAGCAGTCGCAGGCGCAACGTATTGATGCCCCAGCAGAGCAGAACCATGGCCAGCAGGATCGACAGCCAGTGCAGAGGAAAGGCTTGCAGGCGGGTCCAGGTTTCTCCGCCGCCCAGTAAAGAAGGGATCAGCACGGCGGCCAGCAGACCGATCAGCAACAGAATGCCGCGACTCATGCGTGAAGTCTGTGTTGGAGTGCCAGCGTGATTTCAGCGATATGCACAGTGAACGCCCCTTCGCTCGTTGATGTCCCGTGTTGACCTTACTCCAGAATAGATGTTCGGTCGGGATGTGCGGTGGGGGGAGGTTATGCGAGAGGTGAGATGCCTTCGCGGGCTGACCCGCGAAGGCATCCGGGGGAGGGGCTTAAATTCGGAAGCTGCCGACCAGTTGCTTCAGACGCGAAGCCTGCTGCTCCAGATCCGAGCAGGCACGCAAGGTCGCCTGCAGGTTCTCGACGCCTTCCTGGTTCAGCGTATTGATCTCGGTAATATCGACGTTGATCGACTCGACCACGGCAGTCTGTTCCTCGGTCGCGGTGGCCACCGACTGGTTCATCCCGTCGATCTCGCCGATGCGCTGGGTCACGCTGTTCAGGCGCTCGCCGGCGAGGTTGGCGATCTCCACGCTGTCTTGGCTGTGGCGCTGGCTGTCGCTCATGGTGCTGACCGATTCGCGGGCGCCGACTTGCAGCTCCTCGATCATGGTCTGCACTTGTTGCGCCGATTCCTGGGTGCGGTGGGCGAGGTTGCGCACTTCGTCCGCCACCACCGCAAAACCGCGACCGGCTTCACCGGCCCGCGCCGCTTCGATGGCGGCGTTGAGCGCCAGCAGGTTGGTCTGCTGGGAAATGCTGGTGATCACTTCCAGAATCTGGCCGATGTTCACGGTCTTGCTGTTCAGCGATTCGATGTTGCTGCTGGATGCGCTGAGCATGCTCGACAACTGATTCATTGCCTTGATGCTGCGATCCACCACTTGCTGGCCGTCTTCGGCCAGGCCACGGGCGTCGCTGGCCTGGGTCGAGGCTTGCGCGGCGTTGCGGGCGATTTCCTGAGCGGCGGCGCCGAGCTGGTTGATCGCGGCGGCCACGCTGTTGGTGCGCGAGGCTTGCTGGTCGGAGTTGTACATCGACGAGTTCGAGGCCGCGACCACACGCAGGGCGACTTCGTTGACTTGCCCGGTGGCGGACGACACTTCGCGGATCGAACCATGAATCCGCTCGACAAAGCGATTGAATGCCGTGCCGAGCACGCCGAATTCGTCCTGGTTCTGGATGGTCAGACGCTTGGTCAGGTCGCCTTCGCCGTCGGCGATGTCTTCCATGGCGCGGGTCATGACGTGCAGCGGCTGGATCAGGATGCGGATCAACATGCCAAGCAGGGCGATGATGATCGCCACCGCAATCACGGTCGCGATCACCGCCGAGGTGCGGAACTGGCTGAGCATCGAGAAGGCTTTGTCCTTGTCCACCGACAGGCCGATGTACCAGTTCACCGACGGCAGGCCCTTGATCGGGGCGAAGGTGACGATGCGGGTTTTGCCGTCGACAGTGATTTCACTGAAGTCGCTGCTGATGCGCGGGGTGTCCTGCGGATAGGCTTCCTTGAGTGACTTCATCACCAGGGCCTTGTCCGGGTGCACCAGGATCTTGCCGTCGGCGCTGACCAGGAACGCGTAACCCATGCCGGAGAAGTCCCGGGCGCTGAGGGTGTCGATCAGGGTTTGCAGGCTCAGGTCACCGCCCACCACGCCGACGCTCTGGCCGGCCTTTTTCGCGGCGGTGGCGATGGAAATGATGGTCTGGCCGGTGGCCGCGTCGATGTACGGTTCGGTCAGGGTCGAGGTGCTGCTGCTTTCGGCACCTTTATACCAGGGGCGGACCCGTGGATCGAAACCGTCCGGCATCTTCGCATCCGGACGGATGGTGAAGTGCCCGGTGGCATCGCCGAGGTAGGACGCCATGAAGGTCGACGTCAGGGCTTTCTGTTCCAGCAGGCTGGCGACGGCGGACGGCTCGGGGTTGATCGCAATGTTCTGTGCCGCGTTCTCGATCAGCAGGATGCGCCCGCTGAGCCAGGTCTGGATGTTGTCGGCAGTGACCTCGCCCATCTCGTTGAGGTAGTTGTTTAGGTCGTCGCGGATTGCATTGCGTTGCAGCCAGTCGTTGTACAGCGTGAACGAGGCGAAGGCGGCAATGACGATGAGGGCGGCGGCAAGCAAGATTTTATGGCTGAAGCGTAGATTTTTGTTCATGGCTTGGGGTTCCGCTAAGGTCTTAATGTCCAGGGCGTGCTTTTATAAAGGCGCGCAAAATGGGCAGGGGTGAAAGCTCACTGATATTTCCGTCTCTCCTTAGGGAAATCTCAGACCGGACTTTTGATCGGGTCTCTCACTCCTCTCTATCGGCCATGCTCGACAAAGATTAACTATTGGGTGACCAAATGCCTGACTCCTCGCAACTCGTTATCGGCGCCGATCTCGCCGGGCAACCGATCGCCCAGGCGATGCGCCTGGCCAACCGTCACGGACTGGTGGCCGGCGCGACCGGTACCGGCAAGACCGTCACTTTGCAGCGTCTGGCCGAGGCGTTCAGCGACGCCGGCGTCGCGGTATTCGCCGCCGACATCAAGGGTGACCTGTGCGGCCTCGGCGCTGCCGGCAACCCTCAGGGCAAGGTCGCCGAGCGCATCGCCGGGATGCCGTGGCTCAACTACAAGCCTCAGGCCTATCCCGTGACCTTGTGGGACATTCACGGGGAGTCCGGTCATCCGTTGCGCACCACCCTGAGTGAAATGGGCCCGTTATTGATCGGGGCCTTGCTGGAACTGACCGACAGCCAGCAATCGGCGCTGTACGCGGCGTTCAAGGTCGCCGACCGTGAAGGGCTGTTGCTGCTGGATCTGAAAGACCTGAAAGCACTGCTCAATCACCTCAAGGACAACCCGCAACTGCTCGGCGAGGACGCGGCGTTGTTCACCACCGGCTCCAGTCAGGCGCTGTTGCGGCGTCTGGCGATCCTCGAACAGCAGGGCGCCGAAGCCTTGTTCGGCGAGCCGGCGCTGCAACTGGAAGACATCCTGCAACCGGCCGCCGACGGTCGCGGGCGCATTCATTTGCTGGATGCCAGTCGTCTGGTGCATGAAGCGCCGAAGGTCTACGCGACGTTTTTGCTATGGCTGCTCGCCGAGCTGTTCGAGCAACTGCCGGAGCGGGGCGACGCCGACAAACCGCTGCTGGCGCTGTTCTTCGACGAAGCGCACTTGTTGTTCGGCGATACGCCCAAGGCCTTGCAGGAACGTCTGGAACAAGTGGTGCGGCTGATCCGCTCCAAGGGCGTGGGCGTGTATTTCGTCACCCAGTCACCGGGCGACCTGCCGGACAACGTGCTGGCGCAACTGGGGTTGCGCGTGCAGCACGGTTTGCGGGCGTTCACCGCCAAGGAACAGAAATCCCTGCGGGCGGTGGCGGACGGTTTCCGGCCGAATCCGGCGTTCGATACGTTGTCGGTGTTGACCGAACTCGGGATTGGCGAGGCGCTGGTCGGCACCTTGCAGGAAAAGGGCACACCGGAAATGGTCCAGCGTGTGCTGGTGGCACCGCCGCAATCGCGGATCGGGCCGTTGACCGAGACCGAACGCACGGTGCTGATTGCCGGATCCCCGTTCAAGGGGCGTTATGACAAGCCGATCGATCGCGAGTCGGCTTATGAAATCCTCACCGGGCGCAAGAACCTGGGGCCTGAAGCCGAGACGATACCTGGCAAACCGGCGCCTGAAGAGCCAAGCCTGGCGGACAAAGCCGGGGAATTCCTCGGGACAGCGGCGGGGCAGGCTTTGAAGTCGGCGATGCGTCAGGCGGCGAACCAGTTGGGCCGGCAGTTGGTGCGGGGGTTGATGGGCTCTTTGCTCGGTGGCAGCAAGCGCCGCTAGGACCTCGGCGGGCGCGCCGGGGTCAGGATTTGGCCTTGGCGTGCGCTGCCAGACGCTCCAGCGCCGCCCGCAGGCTCGGATCGCTGATCCCGTCGGCGGTGGATTGAATGGTCGCTGCGGCATCCGTCGACAGATCCATCGTGTGCCCGGCTGCTCTGGGCTGGATGACGGGCGGCCGCACCGAGAACTTGATCCGCGTCAGACCGGTGAACTCGTCGAACATCTGCAGTTGCCGCAGCAGGCGTTTTTGCTGATAGCGCAGGCGAGTGGCCCAATGGCCATCAGTGACCACCAGCGACAGTTCGCCTTCGCGCCACTTGGCTACATGGCAGTGCTCGCGGGCGGCGGGTTGCAGCTGGCTGTCGAGCAGGCGCTGCAGATGGGCCAGGCGTTGAGCATGGCCGAGGATGGCTTTCAACGGCCTGGCTTCGCGTAGCAGAACGGCGGGCGCTCTGGCTGTAAGAGGGCGAAATGCCATGATCCAACACCTGAAGTTGCAAAGGCGCCATGGTAGCAGATGGGCCCCATTTCACTCGCCCATTGCTTTTGTCCCTGCTTTGCCCATTAAATCAACGACTAACTTCTGCCGCCAATGGCTTGAAGTTGAGCAAAACGCCCCTATTTTAAGTGAGCCCCGTCAAAGCGCAGTGCCAGCATCGTGGAATATCGCCACTTTCCTCACCACCGTTTCCGGGTAGAATGCTCGTTCGCATGCGGCCATGAGGGCTGCACGGGCGACTCACGGGGCCGCCCTCCATCCCTTTAGTGTGGAAGATCCTGCCGATATGTTTGCGCCTTTGTTAAAGAAACTTTTTGGAAGCAAGAACGAGCGTGAAGTCAAACGCATGCTCAAGACGGTGCAGCTCGTCAATGCCTTCGAAGAGAAGATGGTCGCCCTCTCGGACGATCAACTGCGCGCCAAGACCGCAGAGTTCAAGGACCGCATTGCCAAGGGGGAGACCCTCGACAAGCTGTTGCCGGAAGCCTTTGCGGTCGCCCGCGAAGCCGGCAAGCGCGTCATGGGCATGCGCCACTTCGACGTCCAGCTGATCGGCGGCATGACGCTGCATGAAGGCCGGATCGCCGAAATGCGTACCGGTGAAGGCAAGACCCTGGTGGGTACCCTGGGCGTTTACCTCAACGCGCTGTCCGGCAAGGGCGTGCACGTTGTGACCGTGAACGACTACCTGGCCCGCCGTGACGCCAACTGGATGCGTCCGCTGTATGAATTCCTCGGCCTGACCGTCGGCATCGTGACGCCGTTCCAGCCGCCGGAAGAGAAGCGTGCCGCCTACGCCGCCGACATCACCTATGGCACCAACAACGAATTCGGTTTCGACTACCTGCGCGACAACATGGCGTTCAGCATGGAAGAGAAATTCCAGCGCGAACTCAACTTTGCCGTGATCGACGAAGTCGACTCCATCCTCATCGACGAAGCGCGTACTCCGCTGATCATTTCCGGTCAGGCCGAGGACAGCTCCAAGCTGTACATCGAGATCAACAAGCTGATCCCGAAACTCAAGCTGCACGTTGAAGAAGTCGAGGGTGAAGTCACCCAGGAAGGTCACTTCACCGTCGACGAGAAGACCCGTCAGGTCGAACTCAACGAAGCCGGTCACCAGTTCATCGAAGACCAGCTGACCAGCATCGGTCTGCTGGCCGAGGGCGAGAGCCTGTACTCGGCGCACAACCTGAGCCTGCTGACTCACGTCTACGCCGGCCTGCGTGCGCACAAACTGTTCAACCGCAACGTCGAATACATCGTGCAGGACGGTCAGGTCGTACTGGTCGACGAACACACCGGCCGTACCATGCCGGGCCGTCGTCTGTCCGAAGGCCTGCACCAGGCCATCGAAGCCAAGGAAAATCTGAACATCCAGGCCGAAAGCCAGACCCTGGCCTCGACCACGTTCCAGAACTACTTCCGTCTGTACGAAAAACTGTCCGGCATGACCGGTACTGCGGACACCGAAGCGTTCGAATTCCATCAGATTTACAACCTGCCGGTCATCGTGATCCCGACCAACAAGCCGTTGGCCCGTAAGGACTACAACGACCTGGTGTTCCTGACCGCCGAAGAGAAATACGCGGCGATCGTCAATGACATCAAGGAAAGCATGGCAGCCGGCCGTCCGGTGCTGGTGGGTACTGCGACCATCGAAACTTCCGAGCACATGTCCGCATTGCTCGTGAAGGAAGGTATCGAACACAAGGTTCTGAACGCCAAGTTCCACGAAAAAGAAGCTGAAATCATTGCACAGGCCGGTCGTCCGGGCGCCCTGACCATCGCCACCAACATGGCCGGTCGTGGTACCGACATCCTGTTGGGCGGCAACTGGGAAGTTGAAGTCGCGTCGCTGGAAAACCCGACCCCTGAGCAGATTGCCCAGATCAAGGCCGACTGGCAGAAGCGTCACCAGCAAGTGCTGGAGTCCGGCGGTCTGCAGGTGATCGCGTCCGAGCGTCACGAATCCCGTCGTATCGACAACCAGCTGCGTGGCCGTGCCGGCCGTCAGGGCGACGCCGGTTCCAGCCGCTTCTACCTGTCGCTGGAAGACAGCCTGATGCGCATCTTCGCCTCCGACCGGGTGAAGAACTTCATGAAGGCCCTGGGCATGCAGCCTGGCGAAGCGATCGAGCACCGCATGGTGACCAACGCTATCGAGAAGGCTCAGCGCAAGGTTGAAGGTCGCAACTTCGACATCCGTAAACAACTGCTGGAGTTCGACGACGTCAACAACGAGCAGCGTAAAGTGATCTATCACATGCGCAACACGTTGCTGGCCGCCGACAACATCGGCGAAACCATCGCCGACTTCCGTCAGGACGTCCTGAACGCCACCGTCAGCGCGCACATTCCTCCGCAATCGCTGCCTGAGCAGTGGGACGTGGCCGGTCTGGAAGCCGCGATTGCCAGCGACTTCGGCGTGAAGCTGCCGATCCAGCAATGGCTCGACGAAGACGATCACCTGTACGAAGAAACCCTGCGCGAGAAGCTGATGAACGAGCTGATCGCCGCGTACAACGAGAAAGAAGACCAGGCCGGTGCCGACGCACTGCGCTCCTTCGAGAAGCAAATCGTGCTGCGCGTGCTGGACGACCTGTGGAAAGACCACCTGTCGACCATGGATCACCTGCGTCACGGCATCCACCTGCGTGGTTATGCACAGAAGAACCCGAAGCAGGAATACAAGCGCGAGTCCTTCACGCTGTTCTCCGAGCTGCTGGATTCGATCAAGCGCGACTCGATCCGTGTGCTGTCGCACGTTCAGGTTCGCCGCGAAGATCCGGCCGAGGAAGAGGCGCGTCTGCGTCAGGAAGCCGAGGCACTGGCCGCTCGCATGCAGTTCGAACACGCCGAAGCCCCGGGTCTGGAGCAGCCGGAAGCACTGGTCGGTGAAGAGGTCGATGTGGCCCTGGCCACCGCACCGGTTCGCAACGAGCAGAAGCTGGGCCGCAACGAACTGTGCTACTGCGGTTCGGGCAAGAAATTCAAGCATTGCCACGGGCAGATCCAGTAAAACCCGTTTCAATCGCTGAAATACCCGCGCCGCGACCGGCACCAGCCGTCGCGGCGTTTTGCCATTTACACCACCGCCACTACGCTTGGCGGTGCTGACATCATTGAGTAAGGAGCGCATTCATGGCTGTTGGTCTTGGTCCTTTGCCAACGTTGCACCCGGTTGCCGGTTTTGAACTCGGTATCGCTTCGGCCGGCATCAAGCGCCCTGGGCGCAAGGATGTCGTCGTGATGCGTTGCGCCGAAGGTTCGACCGTGGCGGGCGTGTTCACGTTGAACGCTTTCTGTGCAGCGCCGGTGATCCTGGCCAAGAAGCGCGTGCAGAACGCTGTGCGCTACCTGCTGACCAACACCGGCAATGCCAACGCCGGCACCGGCGAACCGGGCCTGGCTGCCGCCGAGCGGACCACCGCCAGACTGGCTGAACTGACCGGCGTGGATGCCAGCCAGATCCTGCCGTACTCCACCGGTGTGATCGGCGAGCCGCTGCCGGTCGAGAAGATCGAAGGCGCCTTGCAGGCCGCGCTGGACGACTTGTCGGAAAACAACTGGGAAGCCGCCGCCACCGGCATCATGACCACCGACACCCTGCCAAAGGGTGCCAGCCGCCAGTTCCAGCATGACGGCGTGACCATCACCGTCACCGGCATCAGCAAGGGCGCGGGCATGATCCGTCCGAACATGGCGACCATGCTCGGCTACATCGCCACCGACGCCAAAGTCTCTCGCGACGTGTTGCACAACCTGATGCTGGACGGCGCCAACAAGTCGTTCAACCGCATCACCATCGACGGCGACACCTCGACCAACGACTGCTGCATGCTGATCGCTACCGGCAAGGCTGCGCTGCCGGAAATCACCCGTGCCGAAGGCGAGCTGTTCGCCAAGCTGAAACAGGCCGTGTTCGAGGTGTGCATGGACGTGGCCCAGGCCATCGTGCGTGACGGCGAAGGCGCGACCAAGTTCGTGACCGTTGAAGTCAACGGCGGCGGCAATCACCAGGAATGCTTGGACGTCGGCTACACCGTGGCCCACTCGCCGCTGATCAAGACGGCACTGTTCGCCTCCGACCCTAACTGGGGCCGCATCCTCGCCGCTGTCGGCCGTGCCGGCGTGCCGGATCTGGATGTGAGCAAGATCGACGTGTTCCTCGGCGAAGTGTGCATCGCCAGCCGTGGCGCCCGCGCTGCGACCTACACCGAAGCCCAGGGCTCGGCAGTGATGCAGCAGGAAGAGATCACCATCCGTATCGAACTGGGTCGCGGCGATTGCAGCGAAACCATCTGGACCACCGACCTGTCCCACGAGTACGTGAAGATCAACGCCGAATACCGCACCTGATCCCTGCCGAAGAGGGAGGTCTGCGGACCTCCTTTTCTTCTGTCCCATGAAAGGACCCGAACATGAGCCTTCACCTGATCATCGGCGACAAACTGCTTTCCTCCTGGTCCCTGCGCGCGGCACTGGCGCTTGAGCTGACCGGCGCACCCTACACCGAAGAACTGATCAAGCTCGGCAAACCCGACACCCGCGAGCGCCTGCTCAAGCATTCGCCCACCGGAAAGGTGCCGCTGCTGACCACCGCACGAGGCACCATCGCCGATTCTCTGGCGATTGCCGAATACCTGGCCGAACAGTTTCCATCCGAACAGCTCTGGCCGACCGATATTGCGGCCCGCGCCCAGGCGCGTTCTGCCTGTGCGCAGATGCACAGCGGCTTTTTCGCCATGCGCAATCACATGCCGTTCAACCTGAGCCACGATGCACCGCTCAATCCGGTACCGCCGGAAGTGAAGGTTGATGTCGAGCGTACGCTGGCTCTGTGGGCTGAATGCCGTGCTGTTGCCACCGAGCCGGGGCCGTTCCTGTTTGGTCGCGTGTCGTTGGCGGATGCGTTCTTCGCACCGATTGCCGTACGTCTGCGTACCTATCAGGTGCAGCTGCCTGCTGAAGATGAAGCCTATGTTGAAACCGTCTACCAATGGCCGGCCTTCAAGGCCTGGCAAAAGGCCGGACTGGAGGAATTGCAGTCGTGAAACGTGTACACGTCGCTGCTGCCGTCATTCGTGACGACAGCGGCAAAATCCTGATCGCCCGCCGGGCTGACACTCAGCATCAGGGTGGTCTCTGGGAGTTTCCCGGTGGCAAGGTCGAAGCCGACGAGTCGGTGCAGACCGCGCTGGCCCGTGAGCTGCACGAAGAATTGGGCATTGTCGTCGGCGCCGCCCGACCGCTGATCAAAGTGCGCCACGATTACCCGGACAAACAGGTGTTGCTGGATGTCTGGGAAGTCTCGAGCTTCACCGGCGAACCCCACGGCGCCGAAGGCCAACCGTTGGCCTGGGTGTCGGCGAAGGAACTGACGAGCTACGAGTTCCCGGCGGCCAACCAACCGATCGTCGCGGCGGCGCGTCTGCCCGCTGAATACCTGATCACCCCGGAAGACCTGGAAGCCCCGGCCCTGCTGCGCGGCATCCAGAAGGCGATTGCCGGTGGCATCAAGCTGATCCAGCTGCGTGCGCCCAATGGCTATGACCCGAAATACCGCGATCTGGCGGTGGACGCGGTCGGCCTGTGTGCCGGCAAGGCGCAGTTGATGATCAAGGGCCCATTCGAGTGGCTGGGGGATTTCCCGTCCGCCGGTTGGCACATCACTTCGGCGCAACTGCGCAAGTACGCGGCGGCGGGGCGTCCGCTACCGGCGGAGCGCTGGCTGGCGGCGTCCTGCCACAATGCTGAAGAACTGGCGCTGGCCGAGCAGATGGGCGTGGATTTCGTCACCCTGTCGCCGGTGCAGCCGACCCTGACTCACCCGGATGCGCAGCCGTTGGGCTGGGAGCAGGCTTCGACACTGATCGAAGGCTTCAGCAAACCGGTGTTTCTGTTGGGTGGCGTCGGCCCGGCTGAGCGCGAGAAAGCGTGGAATGCCGGGGCTCAGGGTGTGGCGGGGATTCGGGCGTTCTGGCCAGAAGCTTGATTTAGCATTGACGCATCTGGCCCCTTCGCGAGCAGGCTCGCTCCCACATTTGATTGCATTCCAACTATAGGAATACATTCCCCTGTGGGAGCGAGCCTGCTCGCGAAGGCGGTTTGTCAGGCGCTACTTTTCTGTGGGTTTTGCTGCCGGTTGCCACAGGATTTCTGCAATCCCCTGACGCCGCGCAATCAACCTCGCCGCCACAAACAACAAATCCGACAAGCGATTGATGTAAGCCAGGCCAACCCCGGCCAACGGTTCGATCGCATTCAAATGCTGACAACGCCGCTCGGCACTGCGCGCCAGACTGCGGCAGACATGGGCCTGGGCAATCAGCATCGAACCGCCGGGCAGAATGAAGTTCTCCAGCGGCCCCAATTCCTCGTTCCAGACATCGATGGCGGCTTCCAGCCGTTCGATTTCTGCCGTGTTCAGCGCCTGATATTCCGGCATCGCCAGTTCGCCACCGAGATCGAACAAGCGGTGTTGGCAGGGCGCCAACACGTCGATCAGTTCATTGAGTCCAGGGCAGTTTTCGCGTTCGGCGATCAACCCGGCCAGCAGCACGCCGACCTGACTGTTCAATGTGTCGACCTCGCCAATGGCCTCAATGCGCGGGTGATCCTTGGGGACGCGGCGACCATCGCCGAGGCCGGTTTCGCCTTTGTCGCCGGTGCGGGTGTAGATCTTCGACAAGCGAAAGCCCATGGTTTACCTCGGTAGTTGATTGGTTTCGGCGGCAATGGGTGCCGGTTGCGCGAGCGGCAGGCGCAGGGTGAAGCAGGTGCCTTGCCCCGGTGCCGACTGCACTTCCATCTGCCCTTTGTGATTGTTGGTGATGATGAAGTACGACACCGAGAGCCCGAGCCCCGTGCCCTGGCCGATTTCCTTGGTAGTGAAGAACGGCTCGAAGGTGCGTTTGCGCACGTTCTCGCTCATGCCGATGCCGTTGTCCTCGACCTGAATCTCGGCCCACGGCGGATTGAGCTTCGTGCGCAGAATAATCCGACCCGGCTCGCTGTCGTCTTCGCGCAAATGGATTGCCTGGGCAGCGTTTTTCAGCAGGTTGAGCAGCACTTGTTCCAGCTCGTTGGCGGTCCCTGGCACAGGTCCCAACGCCGGGTCGAATTGACGGATGATCGCCTGACCCTTGAAGTCGAAACCGATGGCCAGGTCGAAGTCGTTGCCGGCGATTTCCACGGCCTGATCGATCAGCGCCGGCAGGTCGCACGGTGCCATCTGCCGGGTGCTGCGGCGGCTGAAACTGAGCATGTGGGTGACGATTTTTGCCGCCCGGGCCCCGGCCTGCTGAATACCGTCGAGCAGTTGCGGGACTTCCCGGCCTTGCAGGTAACGGTTCACGGTATCCAGTTCGATGCCCAGTTGTTCGGCCTGTTCGAGGTTTTTCGGCAGGTCGGGCGACAGACGCCGGCGAATGTTCTGCACGTTGTGCAGGATCGCGCCCAGCGGGTTGTTGATCTCGTGGGCCATGCCGGCCGCGAGGCCGCCGACCGAGAGCATTTTTTCCGACTGCACCATCATGTCTTCCAGCGACAGGCGCTGGGTGATGTCGTCGATCCGGATCACCACACCACGCCCGGCACCGCCCATCAGCGGGTAGAAGGTCAGGGCGTAATGCTTGGGTTCGTCGTCCTTGAACCAGGTCACCCGCTCGATTTTCGCCACGGTGTGTTGTTCGACGGTCTGCTTGAGCTGCGGCAGGAACGGCTTGAGCGGTTCGAACGCGAGGAAGATCGGCTGATTCAGTGCTTCGTCCAGCCGGGTGCCGGAGAGGGCGCTGGCTTCCTGGTTCCACTGCGTGACGTAGAGCTGCTCGTCGAGGGCGATCAGCGCCGAGGGCATGGAGTCGATGATGCTGTTGAGGTAGTTCTGGAAGCCCGTGAGTTTCTTCTCGATCTTGCTGCGCACCTGGACTTCCAGCTCCAGCTTGCGGTTGGTGTGGCGGGTTTCTTCAGCCAGCCCCTGTGCCTGATCGTAGGCGGCTTGCGAGTCATCGCGGGCGCGCTTGAGCTGCTGCTCCCGGGCCTCGATGCGTGAAAGCATGGTGTTGAAGGCCTCGGCCAGACTGCCGATTTCGTCGTGGTTGCCACGGGAAGCGCGCAGGGCGTAGTTCTCCTCGCGGGTGACTTGGCGGGACAGCTCTTCGAGTTCGTGGATCGGCCGGGTGATCAGGCGCTTGATCTGACGGGCGATCACCAGCCACAACAGCACGCTGAAAATCAGGATTCCCAGACTCGCCGTCAGGGTACCGGTGTAGAACGCCATCGGCAGTTCGCTGCTGGCCACCAGCAGCAGATGACCCGGCGCAGTGCCGGGGCGGGGCAGGGTGATCAATTGATTGCTGCGAAACTCGGTGAGTTGCCAGGCTTCGATGTGCCGGTAGCGCTCCGGCAGGTTGAGTTTGTCGCCGCGTTGTACCTGCGCAATACGGTCGCCCTTGCCGTCGTACAGCGCGGCGGCCCGCAGTGGCGAATAGCTGTCGAGCTCCTTGAGCAAGCGTTCGGCGCTCTGCGGTGATTGCAGCGCCTCGGCAATCAGGCTCGGGTTCGCCACCAGACGGCCAATGGTCTGCAGCGCCTGGGGCGCCATGCTTTCCTGGGAAATGTAATAGGCCGCGCTGATGAAGGTCAGGTTGGCGACCAGTAACACGGTGGTCAACAGCACCAGCAGGGCGGCCAGCAGTTTCTGGCCGACCGGCAGGTTTTCGAGGCGCTGGCGCAATGGCATCGGGCTTATCGCAACAAAGGAACAAGTGGGCAGCGTAGCCGCTGCTCAGTCCACGGGCAATCCGAGACTGTGCAGATGGGCTGTCAGCCGTTGCTGCAATTGTTTCAGATGCGGCAGGTTCAATTGATGGCGCTCTGCAACCTTGCAGGCATGCCCGAGCAAATAGCTGATTTCGGTGCGGCGTTTGTTGGCCACGTCCTGGTACATGGAAGAGAAATTCGCCGCCGTGGCCTGGATTACCCGTTCGACTTCCTGTTGCAGGTTGTCCGCCGCTGCAGGCTGGCCGCAACGTTCAAGCAACTCGGTCAGTTCGGCGCACAGGGTGGCAACTTCGCAGTGGTGTTCCTGCAATCCGCCGTTACGGCAGTCGTGCAACACCGTCAGCGGATTGATCGCACAGTTGAGCGCCAGTTTTCGCCACAGTCGGGTGAGGATGTCCGCGCTCCATTCATGAGGAATCTTTGCCGCTTCAAGGTCATCCAGCCAGAACGGTGCCACGGGATGACCGGCATCGCCGAGCCAGGTGTAACCGTGGCCGGCGAATACCACGCGCCAGTCGCCATCGCGAAACGCGCCTTCGGTGCTGGAGGCGCTGATGCAACGAGCCTGCGGGACTTGCGCGGCGACTGCTTCCTGGCTGCCGAGGCCGTTTTGCAGAAGAATCAGTTCTGCATCCGGCGCCAGTCGATGAGTGATGCCGGCCACGGCACTTTCGGCATCGTAGGCCTTGCACGCCACCAGCAGACGACGGATCGGTCCGGGACTGTCCGGGGTTTCGCCGGGGATGGCATAACTGCTGGCCACGCCTTGTTCCACCAGGGTCAGGCCGCCCGCCGTCGCATAGTCATGCAAGCGGTCGATATCGCGCAGGATCAGCCGGACCGGCAATCCGGCCCGGGCCAGACGCGTGGCCCAAAGGGTGCCGAGACTTCCGGCGCCGAGGATGTGCCAGGGGGTGGACATCAGTTTTTCACTCGGTAAGGTACAGGCATGCAAGGCTCGCCGTGTCGGTGGGAAAAGACCCGTTATAATGAGCCCGATTTTAACCGCAAGCCAAGCGCGCCGCGTCCTGAACGAGCGCGCCTTTTTATTGGAGAGATTACATGCCGTCGTTCGACGTGGTATCCGAACTGGACAAACACGAACTCACCAACGCGGTCGAGAACGCCGTGAAGGAACTCGATCGTCGTTATGACCTGAAAGGCAAGGGCAGCTTCGAATTCAAGGAAAAGGACCTGACCGTCCACCTGACCGCTGAAGCCGATTTCCAGCTGGAAGCGATGATCGAGATCCTCAAGCTGGCCCTGGTCAAGCGCAAGATCGACGTGCAGTGCCTCGAGGTCAAAGACTCCTTCGCTTCGGGCAAACTGATGAAGCAGGACGCTGTTCTGAAGGAAGGCATCGACAAGGAACTGGCGAAGAAAATCGTCGGCCACATCAAGGAAGCCAAACTCAAGGTGCAGGCCGCCATTCAGGGCGAGCAGGTGCGTGTCACCGGCAAGAAGCGTGACGATCTGCAGGAAGCCATCGCGGCCCTGCGTGCCAAGGAATTCGGCATGCCACTGCAATTCAACAACTTCCGCGACTGAGCCATCCGAGTCGGGAACCTCTCGGCGTTTTCAGCGTCCGAGGCCCAAGCAGCGGCAGAAACGATTGAGCCCCCACAGGCCCGGTCGTTCTGCCGCTGATTTTTTCAGCCCGGGAAGCCGGCAATCAGGAGATAAAAGATGGATTTGAATGCTGAGGTAGACAACCTGGTCAAGGCGTCCCAGGCGTGGATTCCGATGATCATGGAATACGGCAGCCGTGTGCTGCTGGCGGTGATTACCCTGGCGATCGGCTGGTGGCTGATCAACAAGGTCACGCAAAAGCTCGGTGGCTTGCTGGCCTTGCGCAATGCCGACCTGGCGCTGCAAGGTTTCATCAGCAGCCTGGCCAACATCATTCTCAAGGTGCTGTTGATCGTTAGCGTGGCATCGATGATCGGCGTCGAGACCACTTCGTTCGTCGCGGCGATCGGTGCGGCCGGCCTGGCCATCGGCCTGGCGTTGCAGGGCAGCCTGGCGAACTTCGCCGGTGGCGTGCTGATTCTGCTGTTCCGTCCGTTCCGCATCGGTGACTGGATCGAAGCGCAGGGCGTGGCAGGTACTGTCGACAGCATCCAGATTTTCCACACCGTACTGCGTACCGGCGACAACAAGACCATCATCGTGCCGAACGGCAACCTGTCGAATGGCATCATTACCAACACCAACCGCCAGCCAACCCGCAAGGTTGTGTTCGATGTGGGTGTCGATTACGAAGCCGATCTGCAAAAGGCCCGTCAGGTGCTGCTGGATCTGGCTAAAGATGATCGCGTTCTGCAGGATCCGGCGCCTCAGGCTGTCATTTCCACTTTGGGCGACAGTTCGATCACTGTTTCCCTTCGTGTGTGGGTTAAAACCGCAGACTATTGGGATGTGATGTTCATGTTTAACGAACAGTCCCGTGATCGTTTGAAGACTGCCGGTATTGATATTCCGTTTCCACAACGAGTGATTCGTGTGGTTCAGGAGTCGGCGGTTTAATGATAGGTTGCTAATCAATTGCCTGACTTATCGGTCAGGCATGTATTACAAGCAACAGGCAATAAAAAAGGCCCATCCGAAGATGGGCCTTTTTCATTCAACCAAACTAACCACTGACGATTACAAGATGTTCAGTGGGTACTCGGTGATCAGACGGAACTCTTTAACGTCGCCTTCGCCTTCATCTGCGTTAGCAACGTGCCACGCTTGACGAATACGGAAGGACAGGTCTTTTGCCGGACCGCTTTGAACCACATATTTGGCTTCAAAGTTGGTTTCGTGGTGTTTGCCATCTTCACCGTAGAGACCGGCGTAAGCGCTACCCGCTGGAGTGTGGGTACCGTCGATATCCCAGCCTTTGACGTAGCGAACCATGAAGCTCAGACCAGGAACGCCGTACTCGGCCATTTTCAGGTCGTAACGGGCTTGCAGGGATTTCTCGCCTGCACCGTTAAAGTCGGAGTACTGGATGGAGTTGGCGAGGAAGATCGAGTCGCCGCCACGGTTGTTCTTGCCCACGCCGATGTAGTCGAACGGGGTGTCGCCGTTGACCTTCTGGAAGGCCAGGGTGAAGGTGTGTGCCTTCAGGAACGACAGGGCAGTCGCCAGGGAGAATGCGGTGTTGCTGATGTCACCGGCTTTGGCGCTACCGGTATCGGTGGTGCGGTAGATGTTGAAGTCAGTGTTCAGCGAAGTGTCACCACCGAATGGCGTGGTGAGGTTCACGTTCGCGTAGTACTGGTTCCAGATGTCTTCCAGCTTGGCGCCGTACAGCGAAGCTGTCAGGTTGTCAGTGATGGCGTATTTGCCACCGAAGTAGTCGATGTTTTTGGCTTCGACACCTGCGTAGGTGGCGTAAAGGCCGCCTTCACGGGCGTTCTTGTCCTGGCTGGTAGCCGAGTAGAAGTGACCGGCTTCGAGATCGAGGTCTTTGACTTCGCTGCTCTGCAGCTGGAAGCCACTGGCAGTTTGCGGAAGGATACGGGAACCGCCGACAGCGAACACTGGAGCAGTGCTTGGCTGCTGGTCGCCGATTTTCAGCTCGGTCTTGGAGATGCGGAATTTGATGGCAGCGCCGGCTTTGCCTTGGCTTTCATCAACGTCATGGGCATAACCGTTGGCTTTGACGGTATTGCTGCGGCTCATGTTACCGGTACCGGAAGTACCGTCACCGCCATCCAGTTTAACGGCCAGGTAACCGAATGCATCGATACCGACGCCTACGGTGCCTTGGGTGTAACCGGAAGTGAAGTTGCCGAGGAAACCCTGGGTCCAGTCTTTCTGGTCGTGGCCGCCGTTCTTGTTGTCACGGTTGAAGTAGTAGTTCTTCAACGTTTCGGTCAGTTTGGCGTCTTCAACAAAGCCTTTGGCTTCAGACTGGTCACTAACAAACGGTGCGGCCGTAGCCAACTGAGTACTGGCTGCTGTAACGGCCAGTGCGATCATGCTCCACTTCATCACGCGCATCGTGATTTGCTCCTTTGGTTTTAGAAGAGTACTGCCGTCCCACCTGTTTTATTATCTGGGCGGCTCTTTCTTTTTGTGTCGGCGCAAACTTATATCACGCCGACAATGTTGGCGATACTTGCACATACAACCTTTCATGTTCTTTACGACGCTGTCGCAAATGGCTTGGTCGATGTCGCAAATTCACAGTACCCATGCAGTCGGGCTGACAACTTTATCGCTGTTTCTGGGCCTTTTTGCATCGGTAAAAAAGAGTCCCTGGCAAAACACTTGAATCTCCATCGGGCAACCCTGCCACTGTTTTTTTCGGGGTTTGAGCCACCACTTCCCGTGGCGGGTTCATAGCCCATATGAGTACGAATGCAACAAGCGTGCACAAACCGCAAAATTGATGCGGTTATTTTTCCCGCGCCCCGCTTATGGCTGTAAAAACCTTGTAAATGCGGGCTCGCGCGCCCCTTTTTGATCAGGGTTGACGCGCTTCCTCGCTTGGTGTTGCCTCGCTCGATTTTGCGCATGACAACCAAAAACGTTACCGGTTCACCCTGTCAGTGAGTATTTGGCGGATGCCCGAGCCATTGAGCGTAGACCCGCTGTACGGTTTTGGTGCAAAAATTTTTTCCGGCTGTACTGAATTCAAACACTTGAGCCCTGTCATGACCCTGAGCGCGGTAGTGAGTCATGGTCAATTCGGCGTGTTGCCTGGCACGGCGGGTCTCGTGCTGGTGCGCGATCGCCAGAAATGTTCCATGGCGGGGCGCCGCTTCATCGTGAAGGGCAGGGCATTCGAAGGTATGCTGCCGTCCTGTCGTTTAGTGCGCCGTCCACCGGGCAGGTCCACTAAGCTGAATATTGTCGATCAGCCGGGAGTACACCCAGTGTTTGCTTTAGATTCACGCCTTCAACAGGACACGCTGACCATCGGCGACTTCCCGCTCTGCCGGTTGCTGCTGTCCAACGACGCCAACTACCCGTGGTTCATCCTGGTGCCTCGTCGCGACGATATCAGCGAGTTGTTTCAATTGGATGTCGCCGATCAGCAGCGTCTGTGGCAGGAAACCACGGCCCTGGCGGAGGTGCTCAAGGACTCGTTCGATGCCGACAAGATGAACGTTGCCACCCTGGGTAACGTCGTCAGTCAGCTGCACATGCATGTGATCGTGCGCAAACGTGATGACGCCGCGTGGCCGGCGCCGGTCTGGGGCAAGCACCCGGCCAAACCTTACAGTGCCGAACAGGTGGCCGCGATCCGCGAGCGCCTGCGCCTGGTGCTGGACGAAGATTTCAAGTTTCTGGAGGGCTGATCATGAGCCTGGAACAACGCGTTACCGATCTGGAAAGCCGCCTGGCATTTCAGGACGACACCATTCAGGCGTTGAACGATGTGCTGGTGGAGCAGCAGCGAGTCGTGGAGCGTCTGCAGTTGCAGATGGCCGCGCTGCTCAAGCGTCAGGAAGAAATGGTCGGCCAGTTCGGGTCCTTTGAGGAAGACGCACCGCCGCCGCACTACTGAGTTTGCGTATTTCCTAAGGGCAATAAAAAAACCGCGAGCAGCCAGGCTGTTCGCGGTTTTTTCGTTCTGGATCAGCGACGCGGCAGGGCGGCGATCACGTCTTCGGCTTGCAGGCCTTTGTCACGGTTCATTACCGAGAACTCCACGCGCTGGCCTTCGACCAGGACGCGGTGGCCTTCGCCACGGATGGCGCGAAAGTGCACGAAAATATCATCGCCGGAATCCCGGGAGATAAAGCCGAAGCCCTTGGAGGTGTTGAACCACTTGACGGTGCCGGTATCGCGGTTGCTCATGTCGTAGCTTTGCGCGGCGGCGGCCGGTGAGGATTTGTAGAAGCTGACGGCCAGGTGCAGGACCACGGCGACCAGGGCGATCACCAGGCTGAACAGCACGGCTGGCTGGCCGGCGATGACAGGCATCGGCGCGATCAGGGTCAGGGTTTGCAGGACGACGGTCAGCACCAGCAGTGCGCTGACCAGATTTTGCAGATGCTGGCGCGGGCCTTTGTTCCAGTAAGGGATCACCGGGGCAATGACCAGGTTCAGCAGGCCGAAAAAGGCCAGGTAAAGTGCATCAGGTTGTTGCAGGTAAGGAACGGCTTCGGATTTCAAGCTAGGTATGAACGACAGCAGCAACGCCGCTGCGCCCATTAGCAGGTGGACGATTTTCAACATTTTTATTGACTCACGTTATGACGGCTCACAAGGAAGAGCTGAAGGCGCACGGTTCGCTTCGGAACAATAAGAGGCGTTGGACACGTGCCCGGCATCAGCCTATGCGCAACGCCCGGAAAACAGGGCGTAGCGACACACTGCCTATTTAACAGCAAAGCCCACAGCTACTCAAATCACGCCGGCCAGCGGCAACGCGTGGGGCGATTTGTCGCCTCTATCGGGTCGATACGGGGGCTGCCATGGGAGGGAGGCCTTGCTACAGTGAACCGACACCTGCTGGATGAATTCAATCGCCGTTAGGGGGTAAGCATGGCAATCGATATCGGTATCAGTGAAGAAGACCGCAAATCCATCGTCGAAGGGCTGTCGCGTCTGCTGTCGGACACCTACGTGCTCTATTTGAAGACCCACAACTTCCACTGGAACGTCACCGGACCGATGTTCCGGACCCTGCACCTGATGTTCGAGGAGCAATACAACGAACTGGCACTGGCCGTGGATTCGATCGCCGAACGCATCCGCGCCCTGGGTTTCCCAGCGCCGGGTGCCTATGCGACTTACGCGCGTCTTTCCTCTATTAAAGAGGAGGTGGGCGTGCCGAGTGCCGAAGACATGATCAAACAGCTGGTCGAAGGCCAGGAGGCGGTCACTCGCACGGCGCGGGGGATTTTCCCGCTGCTGGATAAGGTCAGTGACGAGCCGACGGCTGATCTTCTGACTCAGCGCATGCAAGTCCACGAGAAAACCGCGTGGATGCTCAGGGCGCTGCTCGAAGCCTGATCGCCCGTGGCGCACGGACACGAATTGTCGGCCGTGCGCCCGTCCTGGCAAGGAAAAGGCACTCGCGTTTGTAGGATGCGAGGAAAGCACTTCGCTGGTCCATGATCCTCCCTTTTCTGTTGGCTTATCCTACGAGGACGGTCAAAAAGTCGTCTGGCCATGCCTTTGTCCCTGCGCTTTTAATGAGGTCACAGGATGTTGCCTTGGCAACAAGCAGAGATGGCAAAGGAGTGTCAACGATATGGAAGTTGGAGACAGGCGAAGTGGAATCGTCATCGGCTCGCGGCAGGACAGGGCCGTGGCGCCGTTTCTTGAAGAGTTCGACATGGCATTGATCCGGCCCTTGGCCCGGTCGGTGCGCTTGAACGGGTTTGCGACCTGCATGCGGCTGGAGCAGGTCTACTGGAATATTCTGGGCCGAATGGCCGAGGATAATTGCTGTTCGGTTGGCACCTTGCTGTCCCGTGTCGATCGCGAGGTGCACTTGCGACACGGGGGGGTGAAGAACTTCAGCGGTCTGGTGCGGGTGGTGTGCGTCGTGCACGGCCTGCGGGATGCCCCGGTGACCGTCGGGGGTTGCCAGTGACCGGGCGGCCCGTGCAGTCTTCCGGCTGCACAGGCCGCATTTAATGGATATAATCCCGCTCTTTCGCCACACCGCCCTGCGGCAGCTGGCAATCTGATCGCCGAGACAACTCCATGCCGATGTACGATTACCAATGTGCTTCCTGTGGTCATCAGTTGGAAGCCATTCAAAAGATCAGTGATGCACCGCTGGTCGATTGCCCTGCCTGTCAGGCACCAGAGCTCAGGAAACAGCTGTCCATGCCAGGCTTTCGCCTCAGCGGCAGCGGTTGGTACGAAACCGATTTCAAGACCGGCGCGAAGAAGAATCTGGCCGGTGGCGACAAATCTGACTAGGGTTCAGGCCCAGGTCTTACGACACGCGCGAGCATCCACCGGTCGCACAAAGCTTGAGTGCGGCGGATCTCCACCGAATTTCGAATTACGAGAAGCGAAACCACTACCATGATGCGCAGCCATTATTGCGGCCAACTGAACGAAAGCCTGGAAGGCCAGGAAATTACCCTTTGCGGATGGGTTCACCGTCGCCGCGACCACGGCGGGGTGATTTTCCTCGATATCCGTGATCGTGACGGTCTGGCCCAGGTGGTCTTCGATCCGGATCGCGCCGAAAGCTTCGCCGCCGCTGATCGCGTGCGCAGCGAATACGTCGTGAAGATCACCGGCAAGGTGCGTCTGCGTCCGGCCGGTGCCACCAACGCCAACATGGCGTCGGGCATGATCGAAGTCCTGGGCTACGAACTGGAAGTGCTGAACGAGTCGGAAACCCCGCCGTTCCCGCTGAACGAGTTCTCGGACGTGGGTGAAGAAACCCGTCTGCGCTATCGCTTCCTGGACCTGCGTCGTCCGGAAATGGCCGAGAAGCTGCGTCTGCGCTCGCGCATGACCACCAGCATCCGTCGCTACCTCGACGAGAACGGCTTCCTCGACGTGGAAACGCCGATCCTGACCCGCGCTACTCCAGAGGGCGCGCGTGACTATCTGGTGCCGAGCCGTACCCACGCTGGTTCGTTCTTCGCACTGCCGCAATCGCCTCAGCTGTTCAAGCAACTGCTGATGGTCGCCGGCTTCGACCGTTACTACCAGATCGCCAAGTGCTTCCGCGACGAAGACCTGCGTGCCGACCGTCAGCCTGAGTTCACTCAGATCGACATCGAGACCAGCTTCCTCGACGAAAAAGACATCATGGGCCTGACCGAAGGCATGATCCGCAACCTGTTCAAGGAAGTGCTGGATCTGGAATTCGGCGAATTCCCGCACATGACTTTCGAAGAAGCCATGCGCCGCTACGGTTCCGACAAGCCTGACCTGCGTAACCCGCTGGAGCTGGTCGACGTAGCCGATCAGCTGAAAGAAGTCGATTTCAAAGTCTTCAGCGGCCCGGCCAACGATCCGAAATGCCGTATCGCCGCACTGCGCGTTCCAGGCGGGGCGAGCATGCCGCGCAAGCAGATCGACGACTACACCAAGTTCGTCGGCATCTACGGTGCCAAGGGCCTGGCGTACATCAAGGTCAACGAGCGTGCTGCCGGTGTTGAAGGCCTGCAATCGCCGATTGTGAAAAACATTCCGGAAGCCAACCTGAACGTGATCCTCGATCGCGTTGGTGCTGTCGACGGCGATATCGTGTTCTTCGGCGCCGACAAGGCCAAGATCGTCAGCGAAGCCCTGGGCGCGCTGCGTATCAAGCTCGGTCACGACCTGAAGCTGCTGACCTGTGAATGGGCTCCGATGTGGGTCGTCGACTTCCCGATGTTCGAAGAGAACGATGACGGCAGCTTCTCCGCCCTGCACCACCCGTTCACCGCGCCGAAGTGCACCCCGGAAGAGCTCGAAGCCAACCCGGCTGGCGCGCTGTCCCGTGCCTATGACATGGTCCTGAACGGCACCGAGCTGGGTGGCGGTTCGATCCGTATCCACCGCAAGGAGATGCAGCAAGCGGTATTCCGTCTGCTGGGCATCAACGAAGCGGAACAGGAAGAGAAGTTCGGCTTCCTGCTCGACGCGCTGAAGTACGGTGCACCGCCGCACGGTGGTCTGGCTTTCGGTCTGGACCGTCTGGTGATGCTGATGACCGGCGCCCAGTCGATCCGTGAAGTGATCGCCTTCCCGAAAACCCAGAGTGCTGCCGACGTGATGACGCAGGCGCCGGGTGTCGTGGATGCCAAGGCACTGCGCGAACTGCACATTCGTTTGCGCGAAACACCAAAGGCTGAGTAAGACGGGCCTGAAGGCGCATCTTCGGATGCGCCTTTTTTCTTTCTATAGAGAGCAGGTCGAGATTTTTTGTTTGCTGGCTGTGCGATGTGCGCGGCGGGCAACGTTTCAAAGAGAATTCGGAGCGAGATATGGCAGGTCATTCCAAGTGGGCGAACATCAAGCACCGCAAAGAACGTCAGGATGCCAAACGAGGCAAGATCTTCACCAAGTGGATCCGTGAACTGACCGTTGCGGCCCGTCAGGGCGGTGGCGATCCGGGTTCCAACCCGCGTCTGCGTCTGGCCCTCGACAAGGCGCTGGGCGCGAACATGAGCCGCGACATCATCGATCGTGCGGTGGCTCGTGGCGCCGGCGCGACCGAAGCGGACAACGTTGAAGAACTGACCTACGAAGGTTACGGCCCGGGTGGCGTGGCGGTGATGGTCGAGTGCATGACCGACAACCGCAACCGTACCGCCGCGGCCGTGCGCCACGCGTTCAGCAAGTGTGGCGGCAACCTCGGTACCGACGGTTCGGTGGCCTACCTGTTCGAACGCAAGGGCCAGATCAGCTTTGCGCCAGGTGTTGACGAAGATGCGCTGACCGAAGCGGCGCTGGAAGCCGATGCCGACGACGTGGTCACTCATGAAGACGGCTCGATCGATGTGTTCACCTCGTTCACCAGCTTCTACGCCGTGCGAAACGCGCTGGAAGCGGCCGGTTTCAAGGGTGATGACGCGGAAATCGTCATGCAGCCGACTACCAGCGCCGAACTGGATCTGGAAGGCGCGGAGAAGGTGCTCAAGCTGATCGACATGCTTGAGGATCTGGATGACGTGCAGAACGTCTATTCCAATGCCGACATTCCGGAAGACGTGGCGGCTCAGCTCGGCTGATAACGGCTAGGCTTCAATGTGGGAGATTTCATGTTTGAGGGTTCCTCTCGAACATGGAATCTCCCACATTTGTTTTTGTGTTTTTTCGAACCTGCAGGCTTATGACTTTAATTCTTGGTATCGACCCCGGTTCGCGCATCACCGGATATGGCGTGGTACGCGATACCGGGCGTGGTTGTGTCTACGTGGCTTCCGGCTGCATTCGTACCGGCGCCGGCGAGTTGCATGAGCGTCTGCAGATCGTCTATCGCGGCGTGCGGGAAATCATCCAGACCTACGGTCCGGTGACCATGGGCATCGAAAAGGTGTTCATGGCGAAAAACGCCGACTCGGCGCTGAAGCTCGGGCAGGCCCGTGGGGCCGCGATCGTTGCGGGGGCCGAAGAGAGCCTGGAAATTGCCGAGTACACGGCAACCCAGGTCAAGCAGGCCGTGGTCGGCACCGGTGCAGCCAATAAAGAGCAGGTGCAGATGATGGTCATGCACATGCTCAAACTGACCAGCAAGCCACAAATCGATGCCTCGGACGCCCTGGCCATTGCCATTTGCCATGCGCACACCCGTTCCAGCCTGTTGCCCCATGGTCTGGGAACCGCACGCAGTCGTGGCGGGCGCCTGCGTCTCTGATAGCATCAGCAATCAATTTTCCGGTATACGGATTTTGTGCCTGGGTCGTCGGCCCGAATCCGTATTCCGTTTTGTCGCCAGCCCACGGCTGGCCAACGCTCAAGGATCTGAAACGTGATTGGACGCTTGCGCGGCACCCTCGCTGAAAAACAGCCGCCGCACCTGATTCTGGATGTAAACGGCCTCGGGTATGAGCTGGAAGTGCCCATGACCACCCTGTATCGCCTGCCGTCGGTCGGTGAACCGCTGACCTTGCACACCCATTTGGTCGTACGTGAAGACGCGCAGTTACTCTATGGTTTCGCTGGCAAGCGTGAGCGAGACTTTTTTCGCGAGTTGATCCGTCTCAATGGTGTGGGCCCGAAACTGGCCCTGGCCTTGATGTCGAGTCTGGAAGTCGATGAGCTGATCCGTTGCGTGCAGTCCCAGGACACCTCGGCGCTGACCAAAGTGCCGGGTGTGGGCAAGAAAACCGCCGAGCGTCTGCTGGTCGAACTCAAGGACCGCTTCAAGGCGTGGGAAACCTCGCCGGCCATGTTTGCGCTGGTACCGAACCAGCCGGACGGCCCGGCACCGGTCAATACCGCCGAGAACGACGCGGTCAGCGCGCTGATTTCCCTGGGCTACAAGCCACAGGAAGCGAGCAAGGCGATTTCCGCGATCAAGGAGAAAGGCTTGAGCAGTGAAGACATGATCCGACGCGCCCTGAAGGGAATGATTTAAGTGATTGAAGCTGATCGTCTGATCGCCGCCACGCACAGTCCGCGTGAGCGCGAAGAAGTCCAGGATCGGGCGATACGTCCCGTCAGTCTGGCCGAATACATTGGCCAGCCGACCGTTCGCGAGCAGATGGAACTGTTTATCCAGGCCGCCCGCGGCCGTAGCGAATCCCTCGACCACACCCTGATCTTCGGCCCGCCGGGGTTGGGCAAGACCACCCTGGCCAACATCATTGCCCAGGAAATGGGCGTGTCGATCAAGAGTACGTCGGGCCCGGTGCTCGAACGGCCGGGGGATCTGGCCGCGCTGTTGACCAACCTTGAACCGCACGATGTGTTGTTCATCGATGAAATCCATCGTCTGTCGCCGATCGTCGAAGAAGTGCTGTACCCGGCGATGGAAGACTTCCAGCTCGACATCATGATCGGTGAGGGGCCGGCAGCGCGTTCGATCAAGCTTGATCTACCGCCATTCACCCTCGTTGGCGCGACGACGCGGGCGGGGATGCTGACCAATCCGCTGCGTGACCGTTTCGGGATTGTCCAGCGTCTCGAGTTCTACAGCACCGCAGACCTGGCGACGATTGTCAGCCGTTCGGCAAACATCCTCGGCCTGCCGCTGGATCCGGAAGGCTCTTTCGAGATTGCCCGTCGTGCCCGTGGCACACCGCGGATCGCCAACCGGCTGTTGCGCCGGGTGCGGGATTTCGCCGAAGTCCGGGCCAAGGGGCATATCACCAAATCCGTTGCCGACCTGGCACTGAATCTGCTGGATGTCGATGAACACGGCTTCGATCATCAGGACCGGCGATTGCTGTTGACCATGATCGAGAAGTTCGATGGCGGGCCTGTCGGCATCGACAGTCTGGCGGCTGCAATCAGCGAAGAGCGCCACACCATCGAAGACGTGCTGGAGCCGTATCTGATTCAGCAGGGCTACATCATGCGTACGCCGCGGGGCAGGGTGGTGACCCGGCACGCGTATCTGCATTTTGGTTTAAACATTCCGTCACGAATGGGCGAAATGCCCGTGGCAGACGAGTTTCTCGATGCCGTGGACGATTGATACACATTTATTGGCGATTTATTCAGCGTTTGTACTGTCTCAGGACGGTACTTTTGCGGTAAAGCCTTCGAACTATGAAAAACAGTTGCCTGGCCGGATTGGCAACCCGAGGAGTAAGCACTAGAGTATGCGCGCGCAAAACGGGCTTGAGCCGTTCGCACATCGTTGTCGCGTTTATTACGAGGACACCGATGCGGGCGGCATCGTGTATTACGTTAATTACCTCAAGTTTATGGAACGGGCTCGAACCGAGCGGCTCCGGGAGCTGGGCTTTGCCCAGTCGGCGCTGGCAGGGGAGGACCTGTTGTTCGTCGTGCACTCCAGCGAAGCGCGATATCACGCGCCGGCGCGACTGGACGACGAACTGCTGGTAAGCGCTGATGTAATCGAATTGAACCGTGCCAGCCTGCGCTTTCGACAGCAGGTCAGGCGGGCAACGGATAATGTGCTGCTCTGTGAGGGGCAGTTTCTGGTGGCCTGTGTGCGCACTAACAGTTTGAAACCCCGGGCCCTTCCCGAAGACTTGCGTGCGGCTTTCGCCGACGCGGTCGGCACGGGTACACACTTGAAGCAGGAGATAAAGCGTGGAAGCTAACGTCGTCGACCATTCCTCCATGTGGAGCCTGGTCAGCAATGCCAGCATCGTGGTGCAGTTGGTAATGTTGACCCTGGTAGCCGCATCGGTGACCTCATGGATCATGATCTTTCAGCGCAGCAATCTGCTGCGCGCCGGTCGACGTGCCCTGGAGAGCTTCGAGGAGCGCTTCTGGTCGGGTATCGACCTGTCCAAACTGTACCGCCAGGCCGGCAGCAACCCGGATCCGGACTCGGGCGTCGAGCAGATCTTCCGTGCCGGTTTCAAGGAATTCTCGCGTCTGCGCCAGCAGCCGGGCGTTGACCCTGAAGCGGTCATGGAAGGCGTGGCCCGTGCCATGCGCGTAGCGATCTCCCGCGAGGAAGAGAAACTCGAGCAAAGCCTGCCGTTCCTCGCCACCGTCGGTTCGGTCAGCCCGTACATCGGTCTGTTCGGTACCGTGTGGGGGATCATGAACTCCTTCCGTGGTCTGGCCAGTGCACAACAAGCCACCCTGGCCACTGTGGCCCCAGGTATCGCCGAAGCCCTGATCGCCACCGCGATCGGCCTGTTCGCCGCGATCCCGGCCGTTATCGCTTACAACCGTTTCTCTGCCCGCAGTGAAACCTTGCTGAGCCGCTACTACACCTTCGCCGATGAATTCCAGGCGATCCTGCACCGCAAAGTGCACACCAGCGAAGAATAAGCAGGTATTTACCGATGGCTTTAATCACTCGAGCCCGACACAAGCGCAAGCCGGTCGCCGAGATGAACGTAGTGCCTTACATCGACGTGATGCTGGTGCTGCTGGTCATCTTCATGGTGACTGCGCCGATGCTCAATCAGGGCGTGAAAGTGGATCTGCCCAAGGTTTCCAGCGAAGCCTTGCCGCAGGACAACAACACCCAGGTGCTGACCATTTCGATCAAGGCTGACAAGACCTACTACTGGAACCTTGGCAGCGAAGTCGACACCGAGAAGCAACAGGACCGGGCCATGACCCTGCCACAGATGACCGACGCGGTGACCAAGATCATTCGCGCCGGCACTGAAGGCGGCAAGCGCACCCAGGTCTTCATCCGTGGCGACAAGTCCGTCGATTATGGCTCCGTCATGGGTGCCATGGGCGGGTTGCAGAAAGCCGGGGTCGGTAATGTTGGCTTGATCACCGAGGCCCCCTGATGCAGCAACAGCGAGAGCCGTCCGCCTCGGAAAGCTACTTCTGGCCCAGTGTCTGGGCGATTGGCTTGCACGTGCTGGTGTTCGGCATGCTGTTCGTCAGTTTCGCCATGACACCGGAGCTGCCGCCGGCCAAGCCGATTGTCCAGGCGACCCTTTACCAGCTGAAATCGAAAAGTCAGGCAACCACCCAGACCAATCAGAAGATTGCGGGTGAGGCGAAGAAATCCGCCGCGCGCCAGACCGAAGTCGAGCAGATGGAGCAGAAAAAGGTCGAGCAGGAAGCGGTGAAGGCTGCGGAACAAAAGAAAGAAGAAGCGGCTCAAAAGGCCGAGGAAGCCAAGAAGGCCGATGAGGCGAAGAAAGCGGAACAGGCGAAGAAGGCTGACGAAGCCAAGAAAGCCGAAGACGCGAAGAAAGCCGCCGAAGCCAAGAAGGCAGAAGAGAAACAATTGGCTGATATAGCCAAGAAGAAAGCTGAAGAAGAAGCCAAGAAGGCTGCTGAAGAAGAGGCCAAGAAAGAGGCCGCTGAAGAAGCCAAGAAGAAAATCGTCGAAGACGCGAAGAAGAAAGCCGCCGAAGACGCCAAGAAGAAAGCCGAGGCTGAAGAGGCGAAGAAGAAAGTCGCCGACGAAGCCAAGAAGAAAGCTGCTGCCGATGCAGCGAAGAAGAAAGCGCAGGACGCGGCACGCAAATCGGTCGAGGACAAGAAGGCCCAGGCTCTGGCCGACCTGCTGTCCGACAAGACCGAGCGTCAGCAGGCTTTGGCGGATGAACGTGGTGACGAAACCGCAGGCAGCTTCGATGACTTGATTCGTGCGCGGGCGGCGGAAGGTTGGGCACGTCCTCCTTCGGCACGCAAAGGCATGACGGTTGTACTGCAGATCGGCATGTTGCCGGACGGTACGGTGACTACGGTCAGCGTGGCCAAGTCCAGTGGCGACGGTCCGTTCGATGCGTCGGCAGTGGCGGCGGTCAAGAATATTGGACGTTTGACGGAAATGCAGGGAATGAAGCCGAGCGATTTCGCTCCGTATCGTTCATTCAAGATGACATTCACACCTGAGGATCTAGCCTTGTGAGAAACCTTCTTCGAGGAATGCTGGTCGTGATCTGCTGCATGGCAGGGATCGCGATGGCGGATGAAAAGAACATTCTGGTCACCAGCGGCAGCGATCGGGCGACTCCGATCGCCGTCGTACCGTTCGGTTTCCAGGGCGGTGCCGTCCTGCCGGATGACATGGCTGAAATCATTGGCAACGACCTGCGGAACTCGGGTTATTACTCGCCGATTCCAAAACAGAACATGATCAGCCAGCCAAGCCAGCCGAGCGAAATCATCTTCCGTGACTGGAAGGCTGTAGGTGCCCAGTACATGATGGTCGGCAACATCACGCCGGCCGGTGGTCGCCTGCAGGTTCAGTGGGCGTTGTTCAACGTTGCCACCGAGCAGAAAGTGGCGGACGGCAGTGTTTCCGGTACGACCGAGCAAATACGGGACATGGCGCACTTCATCTCTGACCAGTCGTTCCAGAAACTGACCGGTATCGACGGTGCGTTCTCGACTCGCCTGCTGTACGTGACGGCTGAACGCTTCTCCGAGAAGAACACCCGTTACACCCTGCAGCGTTCGGACTATGACGGTGCCCGCGCCGTGACTCTGCTGCAATCGCGCGAGCCGATCCTGTCGCCGCGTTTTGCACCGGACGGCAAGCGTATTGCCTATGTATCGTTCGAGCAGAAGCGTCCGCGCATCTTCATGCAGAACATCGACACCGGTCGCCGTGAGCAGATCACCAACTTCGAAGGCCTGAACGGTGCCCCGGCCTGGTCGCCGGATGGCAATCGCCTGGCGTTCGTACTGTCGAAGGACGGTAACCCGGACATCTACGTGATGAACCTCGGTTCGCGCCAGATCACTCGTGTGACCGCCGGTCCCGGCATCAACACCGAACCGTACTGGGGCAAGGATGGCTCGACCATCTACTTCACTTCCGACCGTGGCGGCAAGCCGCAGATCTACAAGACCAGCGCCAATGGCGGTGGTGCCGAGCGTGTGACGTTCGTGGGCAACTACAACGCCAACCCGAAGCTGTCGGCTGATGAAAAGACCCTGGTGATGATCCATCGTCAGGACGGTTTCACCAATTTCAAAGTGGCGGCTCAGGATTTGCAGCGCGGAAGTGTAAAAATCCTCACTGATAGCACTCTGGACGAGTCGCCTACTGTTGCGCCCAACGGCACCATGGTAATCTACGCCACCCGCCAACAGGGCCGGGGAGTCTTGATGCTCGTGTCCATTAATGGACGCGTTAGGCTCCCGCTTCCTACCGCTCAAGGCGAAGTCAGAGAACCGTCCTGGTCCCCTTACCTGAAGTGAGCGGGCGCTACACGTTTTACTTAACACACTGGGGTTCATTAGGAGTTTCACGATGGAAATGCTGAAGTTTGGTAAATTTGCTGCGCTGGCTCTGGCCATGGCTGTAGCTGTAGGTTGCTCGTCCAAAGGCGGCGACAACGCCGGTGAAGGCGCTGTTGATCCAAACGCTGGTTACGGCGCAAACACTGGTGCCGTTGACGGTTCCCTGAGCGAAGAAGCTGCTCTGCGCGCAATCACCACCTTCTACTTCGAATACGACAGCTCGGACCTGAAGCCAGAAGCCATGCGCGCTCTGGACGTTCACGCCAAAGACCTGAAAGCAAACGGCGCTCGCGTTGTTCTGGAAGGCAACACCGACGAACGTGGTACTCGTGAGTACAACATGGCACTGGGCGAGCGTCGTGCGAAAGCCGTTCAGCGCTACCTGGTACTGCAAGGTGTTTCCCCAGCTCAGCTGGAACTGGTTTCCTACGGCGAAGAGCGTCCAGTTGCTACCGGCAACGACGAGCAGTCCTGGGCTCAAAACCGTCGCGTCGAACTGCGTAAGTAATTCGATATGCGAACGTGCCGTCGTGCTGTAACTGTTCTGGCTCTCAGCCTCGCGCCGCTTGCGGCGTGGGCTGCGGTTCCTGTGGTCGATGACAACTCCGGTTATAACAATAGCGGGAGCAGTTATCCGCCTGCAGGTTACGGTACGAACGGCGCCTATGCCGGGGGAGCGGCTTCGGCCCCTGCCTCGGCACAAGGCATGCTGTTCAACCAACTGCAACAAATGCAGGATCAGATATCGCGCCAGCAGGGCGTGATCGAAGAACTGCAGAATCAGGTTGCGCGCATGAAGCAGGAATCCCTGGAGCGATACCAGGATCTTGATCGGCGCATAGGATCCGGTGCTGCACCTGCCGCGACTCCCGAGAATTCTTCTGCCGGTGGCGATGCAAGTGCTGCTGCCGGTGCCGCTGCTGGAGCCGGGGCTGCTGCCCAGGCACCTGCCGCGAGTGGCGAACCGGCTGATCCGGCCAAGGAAAAGCTGTATTACGATGCAGCCTTCGACCTGATCAAGGCCAAGGATTTCGACAAGGCCAGCCAGGCTTTCGCCGCGTTCCTGCGTAAATATCCGAACAGCCAGTACGCGGGCAATGCCCAGTACTGGTTGGGTGAA
Organism: Pseudomonas kribbensis; assembly: GCF_003352185.1. Taxonomy (GTDB): domain Bacteria; phylum Pseudomonadota; class Gammaproteobacteria; order Pseudomonadales; family Pseudomonadaceae; genus Aquipseudomonas; species Aquipseudomonas kribbensis. The sequence goes on along the minus strand of NZ_CP029608.1, from coordinate 4,864,603 downwards.
GTGAACCTGGCCAAAGGCGATCTGCAAGGTGCAGGTCAGGCTTTTGCCAAGGTTTCGCAGCTGTATCCCAAGCATGCCAAAGTGCCGGATTCGCTGTACAAGCTGGCTGACGTAGAGCGCCGCCTCGGTCACACCGACAAGGTCAAAGGCATTCTGCAACAAGTGGTGTCCCAGTATCCGGGTACCTCCGCTGCCCAGTTGGCCCAACGCGATCTGCAACGCATGTAAGTGTGTTTGACCCGTTTGGAAGAAACCCGCGCTTGTCGCGGGTTTTTTCGTTAGAATTCACGCCCTTTTATGAAACACGCTTCTGGTGATCTACGCGTTGGCGGGGTTGCCTGAAGTGCCTGACGGAGGCGGACAGCCTGTTTAGCTGTTACGCCCGTGGCGACTATGCAAGACACATTGAGAATCACCGAAGTTTTCTACTCGTTGCAGGGGGAAACGCGGACTGCCGGGCTGCCCACTGTTTTTGTGCGCCTGACCGGTTGCCCGTTGCGTTGCCAATACTGCGACAGTGCCTACGCGTTCAGCGGTGGCACCATTCGTACACTCGACGACATCCTCGAGCAAGTGGCCGGGTTTCGCCCGCGCTACGTTTGTGTCACTGGCGGTGAGCCGCTGGCACAGCCCAATGCCATCCCTTTGCTCAAGCAATTGTGCGATGCCGGCTACGAAGTCTCGCTGGAAACCAGCGGCGCCCTCGACATTTCAGCGGTTGATCCGCGGGTCAGTCGGGTTGTCGATCTGAAGACGCCCGATTCGAAAGAAGCCCATCGTAACCGTTACGAGAACATCGAACTGCTGACGCCCAACGATCAGGTGAAGTTTGTCATCTGCTCGCGGGACGACTATGACTGGGCGGTATCCAAACTGATCCAGTACGGGCTTGACCGGCGTGCCGGCGAAGTCCTGTTTTCTCCAAGTCACCATGACCTGAACGCAAGGGATCTGGCGGACTGGGTGGTGGCGGATAACCTGCCAGTGCGGTTGCAACTGCAGCTGCATAAATATCTATGGAATGATGAGCCGGGGCGCTGAGATGACTGAACAACTGAACACTAGCCAGAAACGTGCGGTAATCCTGCTGTCGGGTGGTCTGGACTCGGCCACCGTGGTGGCAATGGCCCGTGCTGAAGGCTACGCCTGCTACACCATGAGCTTCGATTACGGTCAGCGCTCCCACGCTGAATTGCACGCCGCTGCTCGCGTTGCCCGCGACTTGGGCGTGGTCGAGCACAAGGTCATTGGCCTGAACCTGAACGGCATGGGCGGTTCGGCCCTGACCGACACCAGCATCGAAATCCCTGAAGAACTGGGCGAGGGCATTCCGGTCACTTACGTGCCGGCGCGCAATACGGTGTTCCTGTCGCTGGCATTGGGCTGGGCTGAAGTACTCGGCGCCCGTGACATCTTTATCGGCGTCAACGCCGTGGATTACTCCGGTTACCCGGACTGCCGTCCCGAGTTCATCGAATCGTTCGAGCGCATGGCCAACCTGGCGACCAAGGCCGGTGTGGAAGGCAATGGTTTCCGCATCCAGGCGCCGCTGCAGAACCTGAGCAAGGCACAAATCGTCCAGACTGGCGTGAAGCTTGGTGTCGATTACGGGCTGACCGTTTCCTGCTATCAGGCTGATGATGAAGGCCGTGCATGCGGCAAATGCGACAGCTGCCGTCTGCGCTCAGAGGGCTTTGCGGCGGCCGGCGTGAGCGATCCAACACCTTATTTTTGATTTTTTTCAAAAAGGTGTTGAATAGTCCTTAAAAATCAGTATTATACGCGCCACCACACAGCGGGTCGTTAGCTCAGTTGGTAGAGCAGTTGGCTTTTAACCAATTGGTCGTAGGTTCGAATCCCACACGACCCACCATATTTGGCGGTTTAGAAAATCCGGAAGGCCCACGAAAGTGAGGATTTCCGGGTTTTTTTTTGCCTGCGATTCGGGCATCTCTTCATTCCGCGCCTCCTGCGCTGACACAGGTCAGAATCATCTTTTGCATCATCGGGATATTCTGTAGCCTTGCGCAGCTTCAACGCTGTCCGTGCCTGATAAAACTCACTCTCCCGGCGGTACCCTCAAGCGGTCCGGAGCCGGGTGTATACTCGACTTTCGCGCGAATGCGCCTGCAGGTCTTGCGAACATGACGCAGATTTCCGAACGCCTTCTGGTACAAGCCCACCTCGACGCCAAGCAGCCCAAGCCGCTGACGGCCGAGGAAGAGACTTATTACCGTTCCGCCATCGCCGCCGAGCTCAAGGCTCAGGACGCGGTACTGGTTGCCCACTTTTATTGCGATCCGATCATTCAGGCCCTCGCCGAAGAAACCGGTGGTTGCGTTTCCGACTCGCTGGAAATGGCCCGCTTCGGCAACGCTCACCCGGCCAAGACCGTGGTGGTCGCCGGCGTGAAATTCATGGGTGAAACCGCGAAGATTCTCAACCCGGAAAAGCGCGTGCTGATGCCGACCCTGGAGGCGACCTGCTCGCTGGACCTGGGTTGCCCGGTGGATGAGTTCTCGGCGTTCTGCGATCAGCATCCGGAACACACCGTGGTGGTGTACGCCAATACCTCGGCCGCGGTCAAAGCCCGGGCCGACTGGGTGGTGACATCGAGTTGCGCGCTGGAGATCGTCGAAAGCCTGATGGATAACGGCGAGACCATCATCTGGGGCCCGGACAAGCACCTGGGCACCTACATTCAGCGTCAGACCGGCGCCGACATGCTGCTTTGGGACGGTGCCTGCATCGTTCACGAAGAGTTCAAGTCCAAGCAGCTGGAAGACATGAAGGCGCTGTACCCGGACGCGGCCATTCTGGTGCACCCGGAGTCGCCGACGTCGGTGATCGAACTGGCGGACGCCGTCGGTTCCACCAGCCAGTTGATCGCTGCCGCGCAATCGCTGCCGAACAAGACCCTGATCGTCGCTACCGACCGCGGAATCTTCTACAAGATGCAGCAGTTGTGCCCGGACAAGGTCTTCATCGAGGCGCCAACGGCCGGTAACGGCGCGGCGTGCCGCAGTTGTGCGCATTGCCCCTGGATGGCCATGAACACCCTTGAGCGCACGCTGAAGTGCCTGCAGGAGGGCTCGAACGAGATCTTCGTCGACCCGGCGCTGATTCCCCAGGCGATCCGCCCGCTCAAGCGCATGCTCGACTTCACTCAGGCTGCGCGGATGAAACTGGCAGGCAACGCCTGACCTTGAGCCGCAAACAAAAACGCCCCGATCTGATCGGGGCGTTTTTGCATCTGCAGGATTATTTGGCTTTCTTCGGGATCCGCACCAGTTGCGTGTCCGAATAGATGTCATGCCAGGCGCGTTTGCGCTTGTCGAACAGCGACCAGAAGAACCCCACGCCGAGGCACAGCCACGACGCGATCGACACCATGAACCGCAGCAGCGCCTGCCACAGGCTGATCGCGGTGCCATCGGCGTTCTGTACGCGGATGCCCCAAACCTGCATGCCCAAGGTCTGGCCGGCGTGAGTCCAGAACTTGGCGAAGAAGCCGAACAGCACCAGCAGCAGCACGGTGGAATACAGCGGGTCGCCGTCCAGTTTGCCGGCGTCGGTCATTGCGCGCAGACGTTCTTCGCCGATGATTGCAGCCTGGATCAGCTTATAGATGAAGCCCGTGACGATCAGCAGGGCGGTGCACAGAAGAAAATCGTAGAACATCGCTGCCAGACGACGGCCGAGACCGACGGCAGGAAAGTCGCCCTGGGGAAGGAGCAGGTGTTTCGACATGGCAGCCTCTGGACGGAAAGTGAAGCGCCATTTTACGGATTCGCGCGCACAAAAAAGCCCCTGATATCAATATCAGGGGCTTTTTCGTTACAGAAAATCAGGCTTCAGCGATGACTTCATCAGCCTGCATGCCTTTCTGGCCTTGTACGGCAACGAAAGTCACTTTCTGGCCTTCTTTCAGGCTCTTGAAGCCGTTGCCCTGAATAGCGCGGAAATGCACGAACAGATCCGGACCGCTTTCTGGAGTGATAAAACCAAAACCTTTCTCGTCGTTAAACCACTTGACGGTACCGCTCTGACGTGTGGACATTTCTTATTTCCTTTGACGCAAAAATTGATGACAGTCTCTTCCTCATGAAAGAGTACTGGGGCTGGTTGCAGGAGAGTAAGAAGACGTCGAACGGGATGTAGCTAACTTGTAGGCTACTGCCCAGGTCACGATTCCAAGCTGACCCATGCAAACACAGTGGACAAACTCTACGCCAACTACAGGAGGAAAAACAAGCCCTGTGAAGGCCCCGGTTTTCCTGAGCTTGCCGGCTGTTAGTCAGTCCACTAGTCGGGCTTATACGATTAGCTTGTTCAATTGTTTTCGAACGTTATAAGCCAAGTTCATATTCGAATCGAATGTAAGGGAAGTGCACTGTTTTATGGCGATTGCGTTACACATTAGTGCACGCATAACGCAATCGCGTTACTTATAGAAACAGTCAATCAACCACGATAGTAGCGTTGTGGAACGAATGGCATTTTGCTTACAAGCATTTGCACCTTTTTCCCACGAACGATGGCCCAGACTGGCGTGTCCAGTGCGACATAGGCGCTGTCGAGGTAACCCATCGCCAATGGCCCGCCCAGGGTCGGGCCGAAACCGCCGCTGCACACGCTGCCGATGATGTCGCCGGCTTCGTTGACGATCTCTGCACCTTCACGGACCGGCGTGCGCTCCTGCGGCAGCAGGCCGACGCGTTTGCGTGCGACACCGTTCTGCTGCTGGCCGAAAACCTGTTCTGCACCCGGGAAACCGCCGGCCCGTGCGCCATCGGCGCGGCGTGGCTTGGAGATTGCCCACAACAGGCTGGCTTCGATTGGCGTGGTGTCGGTGTTCATGTCGTGGCCGTACAGGCACAGGCCGGCTTCCAGACGCAGCGAATCCCGGGCACCGAGGCCGATGGCGGCGACTTCCGGCTCGGCCAGGAGGGCGCGGGCGAGTTTTTCCGCATCGGCTGCCGGTACGGAGATTTCGAAACCGTCTTCACCGGTGTAGCCCGAGCGGCTGACGAAGCAATCCACGCCCAGCAGCGTCACGCGGGCGAACTGCATGAAGGTCATCTTCGCCACTTCCGGCGCCAGACGAGCAAGCACCGTGACTGCGGCCGGACCTTGCAGCGCGAGCAGAGCGCGGGCTTCGAACAGCTCGGTAATGGTGCACTGATCGCCAATGTGTTTTTGCAGATGCGCCAGGTCCTGATCCTTGCACGCGGCGTTGACCACCAGGAACAGTTCGTCGTTGCCGAGGTTGGCGACCATCAAGTCATCGAGGATGCCACCGGTTTCGTTGGTGAACATCGCGTAGCGCTGCATGCCCACCGGCAGATCGATGATGTCCACCGGCACCAGGGTCTCCAGGGCTTTGGCGGCATTGGCGCCGGTCAGGCGGATCTGGCCCATGTGCGAGACATCGAACAGCCCGGCCTGCTCACGGGTGTGCTGGTGTTCCTTCATCACGCCCAGCGGGTATTGCACCGGCATGTCGTAGCCGGCGAACGGCACCATGCGGGCGCCGAGTTCGATGTGCAGAGCGTGCAGCGGGGTTTTCGACAGTTGTTCGGTGGACATGCGTGACTCCTTGATTCACACCAACCCTCTCCCGGCGGAAGAGGGGGCTAATTAACACTCGATAATGTTGACCGCCAGACCGCCGCGGGCGGTCTCCTTGTATTTGCTTTTCATGTCGGCGCCGGTCTGGCGCATGGTGCGGATGACCTTGTCGAGGGAAACGAAGTGCTGCCCGTCGCCGCGCATGGCCATGCGCACGGCGTTGATCGCCTTGACCGAGCCCATGGCGTTGCGCTCGATACACGGCACCTGCACCAGCCCGCCAATCGGGTCGCAGGTCAGGCCGAGGTTGTGTTCCATGCCGATTTCAGCGGCGTTTTCCACTTGTTGCACGCTGCCGCCAAGGACCTCGCACAACGCGCCGGCCGCCATCGAACAGGCCACGCCGACCTCGCCCTGACAGCCGACTTCGGCGCCGGAGATCGAGGCGTTTTCCTTGTACAGAATGCCGATGGCCGCCGCGGTCAGCAGGAAGCGCACCACGCCGTCATCGTTGGCGCCGGGAATGAAGCGCATGTAGTAATGCAACACCGCAGGGATGATCCCCGCCGCACCGTTGGTCGGTGCTGTCACTACACGCCCGCCGTTGGCGTTTTCTTCGTTGACGGCGAGGGCGTAGAGGTTGACCCAGTCCAGCACCGACAACGGATCGCGCAGCGACGATTCCGGGTTCTTGCACAGTTGCCGGTGTAACGCCGCCGCCCGCCGTTTGACCTTCAGGCCACCCGGCAGAATGCCTTCGTTGCGACAGCCGGCGGCCACGCAGTCCTGCATCACTTGCCAGATTTTCAGCAGGCCGGCGCGGGTTTCCGCTTCCGGGCGCCAGGCGCTTTCGTTGGTCAGCATCACCTGGCTGATCGACAGCCCATAAGTGGCGCAGTGACCGAGCAAGTCCTTGGCACTTTTGAACGGGAAGGTCAGCGGTGTGGCGTCTTCGACGATACGGTCGGCACCGGCCGCATCTTCGTCGACCACAAAACCGCCGCCAACCGAGTAGTACTCGCGGCTGCGGATCTGCAATCCCGCCGCATCGAAGGCACGGAAAATCATGCCGTTGGGGTGATAGGCCAACGGTTTGCGGATCATTGCCAGATGTTCTTTCTCGTTGAACGCAATGCTGTGTTCACCGAGCAGGTTCAAACGCCCGCTGCCGCGAATCTGCGTGAGACGTGCGGCGACGGTTTCGGTATCCACGGTATCCGGGTGCTCACCTTCCAGGCCCAGCAGCACGGCCTTGTCGCTGCCGTGACCCTTGCCGGTGGCGCCGAGGGATCCATACAGCTCGACCCTGACGCTGGTGGTGGCCGACAACAGGTTTTCCCGACGCAGGCCTTCGACGAAGCGCGCAGCAGCGCGCATCGGGCCGACGGTGTGGGAGCTGGAGGGGCCGATGCCAATCTTGAACAGGTCGAACACGCTTAACGACATGGTTGTTCTCCGGTTTCTTGTTATAGGCACATCAGGCACGCATGAAAGGGGCGGGCGAACCCGCCCTCTCACAGGTCAAGCGTAGCTTTCGATCGACGGGCAGGCGCAAACCAGGTTGCGGTCGCCGAACACGTTGTCGACGCGACCGACCGGCGGCCAGTACTTGCCTTCGATCAACGACGCCACCGGGTACACCGCTTGTTCACGGCTGTACGGGTGAGTCCACTCGCCAACCAGCTCTGCCGCAGTGTGCGGTGCGTTCTTCAGCGGGTTGTCGTCCTTGTCCAGGGTGCCGTTTTCCACTGCGCGGATTTCTTCGCGGATGCGGATCATGGCGTCGCAGAAGCGGTCCAGTTCTTCCTTGGACTCACTTTCGGTCGGCTCGATCATCAGCGTGCCGGCCACCGGGAACGACATGGTCGGGGCGTGGAAGCCGAAGTCGATCAGACGCTTGGCAACGTCATCGACGCTGATGCCGCTGCTGTCTTTCAACGGACGCAGATCGAGGATGCACTCGTGCGCTACCAGACCGTTGCTGCCGGTGTACAGCACCGGGTAGTGCTCTTCCAGGCGACGGGAAATGTAGTTGGCATTGAGGATCGCCAGTTGCGAAGCGCGCTTCAGGCCTGCGCCACCCATCATGCGAATGTACATCCAGGTGATCGGCAGAATGCTTGCGCTGCCGAACGGTGCTGCGCAGACCGCGCCTTCCTTGCGCTCCATGTGGCCATGGCCCGGCAGGAACGGAGTCAGGTGCGATTTCACGCCAATCGGGCCGACGCCCGGGCCGCCACCGCCGTGCGGAATGCAGAAGGTCTTGTGCAGGTTCAGGTGCGAAACGTCGCCGCCGAACTTGCCCGGGGCGCAGAGACCGACCATCGCGTTCATGTTGGCGCCGTCGATGTACACCTGACCGCCGTTGTCATGAATGATGCCGCAGATTTCGCGGATGCCTTCTTCGAACACGCCGTGGGTCGACGGGTAAGTGATCATCAGCGCGGCGAGGTGTTCGCGGTGCTCGATGGCCTTGGCGCGCAGGTCTTCGATGTCCACGTTGCCACGGGCGTCGCAGGCGGTCACGACCACACGCATGCCGGCCATGTTGGCGGTGGCCGGGTTGGTGCCGTGGGCGGACGACGGGATCAGGCAGATGTCGCGACGGTCTTCGCCACGGCTCTGGTGGTAGGCACGGATCGCCAGCAGGCCTGCGTATTCACCCTGGGAACCGGCGTTCGGTTGCAGCGAGATCGCGTCGTAACCGGTGGCGGCGCAGAGCATCGCTTCCAGTTCGTCGGTCAGTTGCTGGTAACCGGCGCTTTGCTCGGCCGGGGCGAACGGGTGCAGGGCGCCGAATTCGGCCCAGGTCACCGGGATCATTTCGCTGGCGGCGTTGAGTTTCATGGTGCACGAGCCCAGCGGGATCATGGTGCGATCCAGTGCCAGGTCCTTGTCCGCCAGTTTGCGCAGGTAGCGCATCAGCTCGGTTTCCGAGTGATAGCGGTTGAACACCGGGTGGCTGAGGATTGGCGACTGACGAACCAGTGCGGCTGGAATGGTGCTTTGCGCGGCAGCGGCAAGAGTAGCGAAATCAGGCAAAGCCTTGCCGTCGGCGAACAGGCCCCACAGGGTTTCGATGTCGGCCTGGGTGGTGGTTTCGTCGACCGACAGGCCCAGACGCTGGGCATCGATCACCCGCAGGTTGATCTGTTGGGCGCGGGCCTTGTCATGCAGCGCAGTAGTTTGCGCGCCGGTGGACAGGGTCAGGGTGTCGAAGAAGCTGGTTTGCTCGACGGTCACGCCCAGTGCGCTCAGGCCCTTGGCCAGGATCGCGGTCAGGTGATGCACGCGGTTGGCGATCCGGGTCAGGCCTTTCGGGCCGTGGTACACGGCGTACATGCTGGCAATGTT